>CBCSVZ010000023.1:0-8955 GCA_965143695.1 uncultured Oscillospiraceae bacterium | reverse complement strand
CTCCGTTATATAATTAGGCAATTTAATAAATACAAGGAGGACATTATGCCAAAGAATTTACTTACACTGGATGAACTTGACTTAGATGAAATCAAAGATATTTTAGCGGAAGCGCAATATTACCGTGACGGTGGATTTTACCCGAACCTCCAGGGCCGTATCGCCTGTAATTTATTTTTTGAATCCTCGACTCGCACACAGTACAGTTTTCAGGTAGCTGAAGAAAAACTGGGGATGCGGGTCATTTCTTTTGACCCACAGATATCGTCTCTGAATAAGCAGGAAACATTTTACGATACCGTAAAGACCTTCGACAGCTTCGGGGTCGATGCCATTGTCATCAGGCACAGCCAAAACGAATACTACAGAGAATTAGAGGGACATGTGCGGGCTGCCGTTTTAAACGGCGGCGACGGCACGGGAAATCATCCCACACAGTCCCTGCTGGATCTGCTCACCATAAAACAGGAATTCAAAAAATTTGAAGGCCTGAAGGTTGCTATCATCGGAGATGTAGCCCACTCCAGAGTTGCCCACACCAATTACAATGTCATGAGGAAGCTGGGCATGGAGGTTGTCATCAGCGGTCCCGAAGAATACATGGACAAGGGCTATGAGACGGAAGCGTTCGACAAGGCGATTTCCACCGCCGATGTGGTCATGCTGCTGAGAATCCAGTTTGAAAGGGATGCAACATTGGGCAATATGACCAAAGAGCAGTATCACGAAAGATACGGACTGTCCCTGAAAAATGTGGACAAGTTGAAAGAAAATGCGATTATCATGCACCCTGCCCCGGTAAACCGAGGCATTGAAATTGCCGACGAGGTCATGGAATGCCCCAAAGCCAGGATATTTAAGCAGATGGAAAACGGCGTCTATGTCAGAATGGCGGCACTGGTCCGTTCTCTGAGAGAGGATAAATAAGCTTTAGAAAGCGCAGGCAGGAGGCGGCTAATCACCGCCTCCTACTTATTTTTCAGAATTACATATCCCATAATTAGTGCAGCCAGTTCATATTAAACCAACAATCATCAATTGCCTCAATGATATATTCTCCTCTATCGCTGATACGTGCTTCCGGATCAGAACTGCCATCCATAGAATATACCAGTGCATGTTCTCCAGTCGCCATATCAAAATACACGGTGTTTTGATCCGGTACCCGTATAACATCCAAGGATGCTCCACAATTATAAACTTCAACAACAACATTAAGACTGTGCTGTTCTTCCGGAGTAAGAATCACCGGTTCAGAACCATCGTAAAGGGTCAATGTACCATCAATCGTCTCTACAGAAAAGGCCTTTCGGTCGGAAGGTCGGTTTTCTTTGTGATAACTTAGCAGTAAATTGGCAATTGTTAAAAAATCGTTTTTGTGTTCAAGAAATTCAGTACGTTCAATATCATATTGATGTAACTGAATCTCAATTAGTTCTTCTAATTCCCCCCGATTCACTTGGTCAGGTTTGTCAGCGGTATCCAGGTCGTCGCTTTCATGATTTACAGGAAATTGGTCTATAAAACGATCAATCTGATTCCTTACATTTGTATCCGCAGCATAAATAATCATTATACCAATAATTAATACAATAGCAAAAATACAAATCGTACACAGAATTTTCTTCTTCATGAGAGCACTCCTTTCCCTTTTTTAATAGTACCGCTAATGTTTATATCAAACATGCATAAATCCAAGCCCACATGTAAAAGAGACTTGCTGTTTCAGGCAATTACCCCACAAACTCCTCCACACACCGGTTGTAGGCGGCAACAGGGTCCGAAGCCTCTGTAATAGGTCTTCCCACTACAATATAGTCAGAGCCGATTTTCTTTGCTTCCGCAGGAGTCATAACACGCTTTTGATCGCCGATCTCACCTTCGGCAAAACGCACGCCGGGTGTCACCGTCAGGAACTCCCTGCCACAGGCGGTATGTACCTTTTCGGCCTCCAAAGGAGAACACACAACACCGTCCAGGCCTGCGCCTTTCGCCACAGCAGCGTAGTGCATCACGACCTTGTCAATGGGCTCTTTGATCAGCAGATCCCGTTCCATTGCCTCCTGGTCCGTAGAGGTAAGCTGCGTTACCGCAATCAGGATGGGACGGCTGCCGTCTTCCCGTGTGAGACCTTCAAGCGCCGCCTGCATCATGCGGGAGGTGCCGGCAGCATGAAGATTGCACATGTCCACATCTAAATTGGACAGCACACGCATGGCCTTCTTAACCGTGTTGGGAATATCGTGGAGCTTCAGATCCAAAAATATTTTATGCCCTCTGCTCTTGATTTCTTTTACAATGGCAGGGCCTGCGCCGTAGAAAAGCTCCATGCCTATTTTCACAAAGGGCTTTCTGCCCTCAAACCGGTCCAGAAAATTCAAAACCGCCTCTTCGCTTGCAAAATCGCAGGCAATAATTACATCCTTACCCATTCTTTACGCCTCCTATAATCTCATTTAACCGATTGATTTTATATTTATCCATAACCGCCGGCAAGGCTTCAATAATTTCCTTACAGGCAAAGGGATTTACCAGGTTCGCAGCACCCACCTGCACAGCAGTAGCGCCGGCCAGCATCATTTCGATCACATTCTCAGCACTTGAAACGCCGCCCATTCCCACAACAGGAATATGCACGGCTCCGGCTACCTGATATACCATCCGCACCGCCACAGGGAATACAGCGCTTCCCGAAAATCCCCCCATTGTATTGGCCAGGACAGGTCTTTGGGACTTAAGGTCAATGCGCATTCCCAGCAAAGTATTGATCAGGCTGATCCCGTCCGCTCCCGCTTCCTCACAGGCCCTGGCAATAGAAACAATATCCGTAACATTGGGTGACAGCTTTATGATCACCGGCTTTGCAGTAACCTTTTTCACCGCCTTAGTGACCGCCGCCGCAGCCTTCGGGTCCGTACCGAAGCTCATACCGCCTCCGTGTACATTGGGGCAGCTGACATTGACCTCCAGCCAGCCCACCTGCTCCTGGGCGTCCAGCTTTTCACAGGTATAGGCGTAATCCTCCACAGAAAAGCCGCTCACATTTGCCATGACCTTTTTGGCAAAATGTTCTTTCAGTCTGGGCAGCTCGTCGCTGATGACCTTATCGACTCCCGGGTTCTGTAAGCCCACGGCATTGAGCATTCCGCCGGTACACTCCGCGATTCTGGGGGTGGGATTTCCGAAGCGGGGCTCTCTGGTGGTTCCCTTAAAAGAAAAAGTACCCAGTATATTGATGTCATAGAGTTCTGCGAACTCATATCCGTAACCAAAGGTCCCCGATGCCGGGATAATCGGATTATCCAGCTCGATGCCGCATAAATTCACCTTTAACCGTTCCATATGATTTCCTCGCTTTCCATTACAGGACCTTCCTTGCAAATCCGCTTATTCCCTGTCAGAGTCTTGCAGGAACAGCCCATACAGGCCCCAAAGCCGCAGCCCATTCTCTCCTCGAAGCTGTACTGTCCCGCAGTCCCGGCAATCTTATGAATTGCGCGAAACATGGGCTCCGGTCCACAGGTGTAGAAGTAACTGTACTCCAGCTCCTTCATGACATCGGTCACAAAGCCCTTGGTACCCAGAGATCCATCCGCAGTGGTCAAGTAGACAGCAGCCCCCAGCGCTTCAAATTCTTCCTGATAGAAAGCGTCTGCCCCGGTATTAAAGCCCAGAATCACAGAAACCTTTTTCCCCTCCGCGATCAGCCTTCGGCAGAGGCTATACAGGGGAGGACCCCCCACGCCCCCGCCGATCAGGAGCGGTCTTTCCCCGCTCCTGGAGGTATCGTAGCCGTTGCCCAGTCCTGTAAGAAGATCCAGATCCTCGCCGGGCCGCATTCTGCTCATCTGCGCGGTGCCTGTACCCACCACCTTATAAATAAGGGTCAGGGTACCCTCTCCGTAATCGCAGACGGAGATGGGACGGCTCAGAAACAGGCCGCCGAGCCTGATATTTACAAACTGCCCCGGGGCAGTAACAGCGGAAGTGTCCCCGCCGAGAACCATTTTATAGACATCCGCCGCAATCCTGTCATTTTGCTCAATTACAAATACTGACTGTTTCATGATACCTCCCTCAGGAATCAATGGTGGAAACACAGAGGGTCGTCTCCTCCAGAACATCCAGTAAAACGCTTACAGTATCCAGTGCTGTAAACATGGTGATATTGTTCTCCGTAGCAAGACTTCTGATTTTATAGCCGTCTGTAATCTGTCCCATAGAAGCGACATCGCTGGTATTGATAACATACGCGATATGCCCCTGACGGAGTGCCTCCTGGATCTCATCGCTGCCCTCTCCCAGCTTTTTGAGGATCTTCGTGCGAATCCCGTGCTGCTTCAGGAAGTCCGCCGTTCCCTTGGTCGCCTCAATATTAAAGCCCAGGTTGTAGAACCTGCGGATCAGAGGCAGTGCCTCCTCCTTGTCCTTGTCAGCAATTGTGGCAAATATCGTGCCGTAGTTTTGCAGCTTCATGCCGGAGGCCTGCAATGCCTTGTACAGGGCGCGGTTCAGCTTGTCATCATAACCGATGGCTTCCCCTGTAGACTTCATTTCCGGGGAAAGATAAGCGTCTAAGCCGCGTATTTTACTGAAGGAAAACACCGGAGCTTTGGCATACCAGCGCTTCTTCTCCTCCGGATAGATGTCAAAGAAGCCCTGTTCTTTCAGAGACTTTCCTAAAATGACCTCCGTTGCAATATCTGCAAGGCTGTAGCCGGTGGACTTGGACAGGAAGGGTACTGTTCTGGAGGAACGGGGATTGACCTCAATGATATACACATTCTCCTCTTTATCCACAATAAACTGAATGTTGTAAAGGCCTATAATGCCGATACCCAGTCCCAGCTTTTTTGCGTACTGTAAAATGATGCCTTTTACCCGGTTGGAGATACTGAAGGTAGGATATACGCTGATAGAGTCACCCGAATGGATTCCGGTACGCTCCACCAGCTCCATAATACCGGGGACAAATACATTTCTGCCGTCGCAAATGGCGTCGATCTCCACCTCTTTGCCGATAATGTATTTATCTACCAGCACAGGCTTGTCCGCGTCAATTTCCACCGCAGTCTTAAGGTAATGGCGGAGCTGCTCCTCTCCGGACACGATCTGCATCGCTCTGCCGCCCAGTACAAAGGAGGGGCGGACCAGTACGGGATATCCGATTTCCGCGGCAGCCTGCACCCCCTCTTCTATGGTCGTTACCGCTCTGCCCTTTGGCTGTGGAATATCCAGGGATTTCAGCAGTTTTTCAAACAGCTCTCTGTTCTCCGCCTTATCAATGGCCGCGCAGTCTGTACCGATGATTTTAACTCCTCTGTCGGACAGGGGCTGCGCCAGATTGATAGCGGTCTGTCCTCCCAGGGAAGCAATGACTCCTTCCGGCTTCTCAAATTCAATAATGTTCATGACATCCTCAGCGGTGAGCGGCTCAAAATAGAGCTTATCCGCAGTGGTATAGTCCGTGGATACGGTCTCCGGGTTGTTGTTGATGATAATAGCCTCGTAACCGGACTTCTTAATAGTGCTTACAGCGTGGACAGTGGAATAGTCGAACTCTACTCCCTGACCGATACGGATAGGGCCTGCGCCCAGCACAATAATTTTCTTCTTATTCGTAAGCACAGATTTATTCTCATCTGTATAAGAGGAATAGAAGTAAGGAATGTAGGCTCCCGTGTGCAGGGTATCGGCCATACGGTAAACCGGCATGATCCCGTTTTCTTTTCTCAAGGCGAACACTTCTGTCTCCTCACAGTTCCAGAGGCTTGCGATAAAGGCATCTCCAAAGCCCATTTTCTTGGCTGTCTTCAGGGTTTCCACATCTTTGGGATGTTCCCGAACCACGGTCTCCATGGCTACGATTTTTTTGATGGATTCCAGGAAGTAAGGAGTGATCATGGTAGCTTCGTGCAGTTTCTCCACGCTGACACCCAGGCGCAGAAGCTGGGCAACAGCAAAAATACTGTCATCTCTAAAATCAGAAATGTATGCTAAGAGCTCCTCTTCGGATTGATCTGCGAACTTCGGTAAATAGAAATGATTGGCGCCGATCTCCAGGCAGCGCACAGATTTCAGCAGACATTCCTCCAGATTGGAGCCGATTCCCATGACCTCGCCGGTAGCCTTCATCTGCGTACCCAGCTTGTTGGAAGCGGAGGAAAATTTGTCAAAGGGGAATCGGGGCAGTTTCGCCACAACATAGTCAAGCCGCGGCGCCGTATGGGCTGTTGTATTGGCTATGCCGATCTCATCCAGCGTCATACCGACAGCAATCTTCGCAGTTACCTTGGCAATGGGGTATGCACTGGCCTTGGACGCAAGCGCTGACGAGCGGGAAACTCTGGGGTTTACTTCTATCAAATAGTACTCGCTGGAGTTAGGATTCAAGGCAAACTGCACATTACAGCCGCCCTCTATTTTCAGTGCTTTGATCAGCTTTACAGCGCTGTCGTTGAGCATTCTCAGGTCATGCTCATTTAATGTCATAATAGGAGCCACTACAATGGAATCGCCGGTGTGCACACCCACAGGGTCTACATTTTCCATACCGCAGATGGTGATAACATGATCCTCTCCGTCGCGCATCATTTCAAATTCAATTTCCTTGTAGCCCTTGACGCTCTTTTCAATCAAAACCTGATGAACGGGCGAAAGTTTAAAGGCATTGACGCCGATTTCCTCCAACTCCGCTTCATTATTTGCGAATCCGCCGCCGGTGCCGCCCAGGGTAAAAGCAGGGCGCAGAACTACGGGATATCCGATCCTTGCCGCGGCGGTCTTGGCTTCTTCCAGAGAATAAGTGATTTCAGAGGGAATGGTGGGCTCTCCTATGGACTGGCACAGCTCCTTGAACATCTCTCTGTCCTCGGCACGCTCGATACTCTCACTGCTGGTCCCCAGCAACTCTACCTGGCATTCCCGCAGGATTCCTTTTTTCTCCAGCTGCATGGCCATATTCAGTCCTGTCTGTCCGCCGATACCGGGAATGATGGCGTTGGGTCTTTCATAGCGTAAAATTTTAGCAATATATTCAAGGGTCAGTGGCTCCATATAGACCTTATCGGCGATGGTGGTATCCGTCATGATCGTTGCGGGATTGGAATTGCAGAGCAGAACCTCATAGCCCTCCTCCTTCAGCGCCAGACATGCCTGTGTTCCGGCATAGTCAAATTCCGCGGCCTGTCCTATTACAATCGGGCCGGAGCCTATAATCATAATCTTCTTTATATCTTTTCTATTTGCCATTGTAATATCCTCCTTGAATATTGTTATGCTCTATAAACTATTTTACCCTTACAAACGGTAAGCAGGCATCTGCCGTAAACGCTTCTGCCCGCAAAGGGCGTGGCTCTTCCCATGGATAAAAAGTCCTCCGGCTTTATCACATAGGGCGTACCTGTGTCAAATACCGCAAAATCCTCTTCCGTATCAATCGAAAACCGCTTTTTGGGATTGGTACTCATAAGCCCGATCAGTCTTTCCAGAGAAATCAGGCGCTTCTTCACCAATTCGGTGTACAGTACGGGGAACGCCGTTTCCAGTCCCACCACACCCATAAGGCTCTTCTCCAGTCCTCCGGATTTCTCCTCTGCACTGTGGGGTGCATGATCTGTGGCAATCATATCGACGGTCCCATCCTGAATTCCTTCCAACAGCGCCTGTCTGTCTTCCTCGCTCCTGAGAGGCGGATTCATTTTAAACCGTCCGTCCTCCTGCAGGTCCCGATCGGACAAAACCAGATAGTGGGGAGCAGTCTCACAGGTGACATCTACGCCCTCCGCCTTGGCCTGTCTGATAAGTGCCACGCTCTCCCCGGTGGAGATATGGCAGACATGATAGGCACAGCCGGTTTGCTTTGCCAGCTCCAGATCTCTTGCGATCTGTCCGTATTCGCTTTCACTGCAAATACCCCTGTGACCATGTGCTTTTGCATAGGCGCCGTCATGGATATATCCGCCCTGTAACAGGCGGTTGTCTTCACAGTGGGCAGCAATGATTTTACCCAAAGCCTTCGCCTTCAGCATTGCGGCACGCATTAGTTCTTCCTGCTGTACGCCTCTGCCGTCATCGGAAAAGGCCGCAATATCCGCTGCCATTTCAGCCATGTGGGACAACTCTGTCCCCTTCTCTCCTTTGGTTATGGCGCCGTAGGGTAAAATGCGGATTCCGGAATTTTCTTCAATAAGCCTGCGCTGCAGATTCAAATGCTCCATACAGTCGGGCACAGGATCCAGGTTCGGCATTGTGCAGACGGCGGTATATCCTCCGTGGGCGGCCGCCATGGAACCGGTTAAGATCGTCTCCTTATATGAAAAGCCCGGCTCTCTGAAGTGCACATGCACATCACAGAGGCCGGGGACAATCACATATTGATCGGGAAGAAAAGACAGCAGTCCCTGACGGGACAGGAAACGCATTGCCGAAGCAGTAACCGATTGTAAGTGTTCTCTTTCCTGCCTGCTCATTTCCGCTCTCCTTTATCAATATCACAAATATATACGCCGGACGGGGTCTCTTCCTCTCCCAGAACAACCTTGATCAATTCATTTTGCGAGGTAGGAACATTTTTCCCTACATAATCGGGACGAAGGGGCAATTCTCTGTGCCCCCTGTCTATCAGTACCACGAACTGGACACTTTTCGGTCTTCCCGCGGAGAACACGGTTTCAATTGCCGCTCTCATGGTCCTGCCCGTATAACATACATCATCTACAATAATAACGGTCTTATCCTCAATATCGCAGGGGAATTCACTCTGCCCCGCATTTTTCTTTTTATCTTCGTCTGTCAGATCGTCACGGTGATATGTGACATCCAGACTGCCGCAGGGCACATCCACATTCCAAAACTTCTTAATATTATTGCAAAGCATTTTTGCCAGCGGAACCCCGCACCGCTTCACGCCGAAAATACAAACATTTTCAATTCCCTGATTTCGCTCAATAATAT
>CBCSVZ010000022.1:0-9104 GCA_965143695.1 uncultured Oscillospiraceae bacterium | reverse complement strand
TGTAATGCACACACCGTCCAGTATCCCCCTGCGCTTTTTCAGATAGGCAAATACTTCCTCCTCTTCCACAATTTCCTCCCCGGCGGTATTCCGTTCCGTCACCAGCGGGGCATTGTGACAGAAGGGGCACCGGAAATTACAGCCGCCCGTGAAAAGGGTACAGGCCGTCTTGCCCGGGAAATCCAACAGGGTGAGCTTCTGTATTCCGCAAATCTTCATAAAATGATCTCCACCTCTTTATTTGGTATGACAGTGTCCTCCGTAACGGTGCAGTCCACTGCCCTGATGTCGACACCCACCGCGGCCGCCTCCCGAAGAGCCTGTCCGAAGGCCGGATGGGTTCTTTCATTGGGGGTAAAATAGGTCACCTCTCCCATCTGCACAACGAAAAGCACACAGGCCTCATAGCCCTGCCCGATACAGGAGACCAGCTCCTGCAGATGCCTTACACCACGTTCCGTAGGCGCATCGGGGAACAGCACCACACCCTCCTGCTCTAAGGTAACGCCCTTTACCTCCATATAGATTTTACGGCCGCCGGCAGTCTCAATATAGAAGTCCAGTCTTGAGTTTCCCACCTTCTGCTCCGGCTTTACCAAACTTGCGTCGGGATATAAATGCGGTATGTACTCTGCGGCAATTTTATTGGGCGCCTGACTGTCCATGTTTACCAGCCTGGCTCCTTTCCGCACAGTAAGCAGGTCGTAGCCCGTGCTGCGCCCGGGATTGCCCCGGCAGTCTGCCACGATGACCTCTGCTCCCGGTATCAGCAGCTCGCCGCACCGTCCCGTGTTCTTCACATGGACGGTCTCTACTCTGCCGTCGAGCTGCACATGGGCAATAAAACGGTTGGGTCTGTCAATAAAGATTCCTTTTTTGATATTCTGATATTTCATAGCTTTCGTAATTATACAGCATCTGTGATATAATTACCAGTAAGAAAGGAGATTCTGAATGATTCTGCCGGAGGAAGTAGGAAAAGCATTAGAAATACTGGAGGCAGCAGGATTTGAAGCCTGCCTTGTAGGCGGCTGCGTCCGGGATTTTCTGCTGGGGACTGCACCCCATGATTTCGACATTGCCACCGACGCTCTGCCGGAGGAAACAGAAAAGGCCTTCTCAGGCTTTCGGGTAATTGAAACAGGATTGAAGCACGGTACCGTAACGGTACTGATCAACGGCATGTCCCTGGAAATCACCACCTACAGAGCTGACGGGGCCTACAGCGACGGAAGACATCCGGACCGGGTGCATTTTACCCGCAGCCTGGAGGAGGACCTGGCCAGAAGAGATTTTACTGTAAACGCCATGGCATACAGCCGGGAGAAGGGAATCATCGATATCTTCGGAGGCCGGCAGGATCTTGAAGAAAAACGGATACGGACCGTGGGAGAAGCGGAAAAGCGTTTTTCGGAGGACGCCTTGCGCATTATGAGAGCGCTCCGCTTTTCAGCGGTGCTGGGCTTTGCGATCGAGAGCAAAACGGCCGCGGCAGCACGCGCTCTTAAGGAAAGACTTTCTATGGTCTCCGCAGAACGCATCTATACGGAGCTGACCAAGCTGCTGTGCGGGCAAAATGTCCGGCCTGTCCTGATGGAGTATCCGGAGATTTTAGGTATCCGGCTGCCGGAAGTTCTGCCCACGGTGGGCTTTCATCAGCACAATTTTCACCACATTTATACCGTATGGGAGCACACGGCAGCAGTAGTGGAAGCCATTCCCCCTGTGCCCCATTTAAGATGGGCGGCCCTGCTCCATGACTGCGGCAAGCCCGGGACATTTTCCATGGGAGACGACGGCGTAGGACATTTCTACGGACATCACAGGCGCAGTACGGCTATGGCAGAAACGATTCTGGACGGGCTGAAGACGGACAGGGACACCAGGACACAGGTCATCACGTTAATACGGCATCACGATACGCCCCTGGAACAGGAGCCGAAGTCTGTAAAAAGAATGCTGAACAAGCTGGGCGCAGAGCTGTTTTTCGATCTGGTAAAGCTCCAGCGTGCAGACAACATGGGACAGGCGCCCCAATTCAGAGACCGGCAGCAGAAACTGGACGGGATCGAAGCCCTGGCCCGGGAAATTCTTCAGTCGCAGGAGTGCTTCTCCCTGAAGGAGCTTGCAATTTCAGGACAGGACCTGATCGGACTGGGAGTTCCCCCCGGCCCCGGGATGGGTAAAATGCTGAACGGGCTTCTGGAGGCCGTTATTGAGGGAACCATCCCCAATGAAAAAGCACAACTGTTACGAAAAGCAGCGGAATATTACACAAAAGAATGAGATACCGCAGCGTTCTGTGTAAATTTCACTTATCAAACTGGCTGTTGTAAAGTCCCGCATAGAAGCCGTCCATGGCCATGAGCTCCTCATGGGTACCCTGCTCCACGATATCGCCGTCCTTCATACAGAGAATCAAATCCGCGTTCCGAATGGTGGACAGCCGGTGAGCAATAATAAAGCTGGTACGGCCCTTCATCAGATTATCCATGGCTTTTTGTATCATAATTTCCGTTCTGGTATCTACAGAGGAGGTCGCCTCGTCCAGAATCATGATCTTAGACTTGGACAGCAGGGCTCTGGCAATGGTCAGAAGCTGCTTCTGGCCCTGAGAAATGTTGGTGGCTTCTTCGTTAATTTCCGTATTGTAGCCCTCCGGCAGCGTCCGCACAAAGTGGTCTACCTGGGCAGCCTTTGCCGCGGCAATAACCTCCTCGTCCGTGGCATCCAGCCTGCCGTAGCGGATGTTTTCCATAATGGTACCGTTGTACAGCCAGGTGTCCTGAAGCACCATGGCCAGCTCCGTCCGCAGATCCTCTCTGGTAAAATCTTTAATATCATGTCCGTCCAGATAGATCGCTCCGCCCTTCAGCTCATGGAAACGCATGAGCAATTTTACCATGGTGGTCTTTCCGGCGCCGGTAGGCCCCACAATAGCGACCTTCTGTCCGGCCCTGACTGTAGCGGAGAAATCATGGATTACAATGTTATCTGTATCCTCGTAGCCAAAGGTCACATGGGAAAATTCCACATCTCCTTTGATATCTGCCTGAGCCGTAGTGATTTTAGGTTCATATCTTTCCTCCTCCGGCTCATTCAAAAATTCAAAAATACGCTCCGCAGCGGCGACCGTCATCTGCATCTGATTGGAGATGCTGGCCAGCTGGGTAATGGGCTGGGTGAAAGACCGGATATACTGAATAAAGGCCTGGATACCGCCGATCGTCATCGTCCCGCCGGCTGCCAGAGAAGCGCCCAGCACACAGATGAGCACATAGCCCGCATTTCCCACAAAGGACATGATCGGCTGCATCATACCGGACAAAAACTGAGCCTTCCAGCCTGCGTTATACAGTCTGTCGTTATCCCCGTCAAAATCCTTCAGCGCCTTTGCCTCTCCGTTGAAGGCCTTGACCACCAGGTGTCCTCCGTACATCTCCTCTACCTGACCGTTTACTGCGCCCAGATACTTCTGCTGATTCTTAAAATGCTTCTGGGATATCCGAACCACAAACATAACCAGAATCAAAGTGACCGGAATGATACACAAAGCTGCCAGAGTCATCTGCCAGCTGATAGACAGCATCATGATCAATACGCCGATAACAGAGGCCACAGAAGTAATAAACTGGGTAATACTCTGGTTCATACTCTGCCCGAGCGTATCCACATCATTGGTAATGCGGGACAAAACATCTCCGTGGCTCACCCGGTTAAAATAGCTCATCGGCAGCCGGTTGATTTTTTTCATCAGTCTGTTCCGCATATCATAGGAAACCTTACTGGACACACCGGCCATAATATAGCCCTGTATATAGGAGAAAGCGGCGCTGAGCAAATAGAGACCTGCCAGCAGCAGAAGGATCTCGGCAATATAGGTAAAATCAAGCCCCCCGGTACCGCCCGCAATGGTCCGCATAATACCGTTTGCCAGTTCATCGGTCGCTTTGGCCAGAATCTTCGGACCTAATATGGTAAATACCGTGGACAGTGCCGCAAACAGGATAACAATGACAATCTGCAAGGTATAAGGAGACAGATAAGAAAGTAATTTTCTTACGGTTCCCTTAAAATCCTTGGCTTTCTCTGTTGCCATCATAGGGCCCATAGGGCCGTGGCCTCCCATGGGACCTCTTCTGTGCTTTCTTTCATTACTCACGGTCCTCACCTCCCAACTGACTCTGTGCAATCTCCCTGTATTCCGGACAGGTTTCCATAAGCTGGCTGTGGGTACCCTTTCCGACCATTTTACCGCCGTCCAGAACAATGATCTGATCGGCATTCATAATCGTGCTCACACGCTGTGCCACAATGAGCACCGTGGCGCCTCCTGTATAGCTTTCCAGCGCTTTCCGAAGGGCCGCGTCTGTCTTGAAGTCCAGAGCAGAAAAGCTGTCGTCAAAAATATAGACAGGCGGTTTCATGGCCAGCGCCCGGGCAATGGACAGTCTCTGCTTCTGTCCGCCGGATACATTCACAGCACCCTGCGCAATGGGAGAATAGATTCCTTCTTCCTTTTCCTTTACAAAATCCGCTGCCTGGGCAACCGAAACAGCCTCCATAACCGCTTCGTCCGTGGCTTCTTCCGCCCCGTACCTGATATTAGAGGCAATGTCTCCCGAAAACAGCACGCCTTTTTGGGGCACATATCCGATATTGGCGCGAAGCTCCTCCTGCCGCATATCTCTCACATCTACGCCGTCAATTTCCACAGCGCCCTCCGTCACATCATAAAACCTGGGTATGAGATTGATCAGCGTAGATTTACCGGAACCCGTCGAGCCGATAAAGGCCGTCGTCTCACCCGGATTTGCGGTAAAAGAGATGTGCTCTATTACATTTTTCTCGGCGCTGCCGTATTTAAAGGCCACATCCTTAAACTCAATTTTACCGGAAACACGGCCTACAGAAACAGGCTTCTCCGGATCCCGGACAGAGATTTCCGTATCCAGCACTTCCTTAATTCTGGTGGCTGAAACAGAGGCTCTGGGCACCATAATAAACATCATGGCAATCATCAGGAAGGACATAATGATCTGCATAGCATACTGAATAAAGGCCATCATATCGCCGATCTGCAGCGTAGAGGCTTCAATGGCCTTCGCACCCACCCACACAATGACCAGGGAAGCAATATTCATCACAAGCATCATTGCAGGCATCATAAAGGCCATGGTTCGCTGTACAAAGCGCTGGGTTCCCGTAAGAACCTCATTTGCCCTGTCAAAGCGCTCCTCCTCATGGCGCTCTGTTCCGAATGCCCGGATAACCATCAGGCCGGAAAGATTCTCCCTGCTCACCAGATTCAGCCTGTCGATCAGCTTTTGCAGGGACTTAAATTTCGGCATGGCCATAGCAAACATGACCATAATAATACCGAACATAAAGACAACGGCAACGGCAATGATCCAGCTCATCGACACGCTCTTGTTCAGGGCCATGATAATACCGCCGATTCCCATAATAGGGGCATAGCACATAAGACGCATTCCCATGGTTACCAGCATCTGTACCTGTTGGATATCGTTCGTAGTTCTGGTAATCAGAGAGGCCGTCGAAAACCGGTCAAATTCCGCACCGGTAAAACGGTTCACCTTTTCAAACACATCCCGGCGCATGCGCTGAGCCACCTTCGCCGCAACCTGAGAGGAAATGAGACTGACCAGAATCGCGGCAACACCGCCCAGCAGGGCCACGGCCAGCATCTTGCCTCCCTCTTTCCAAATATACGCAGACTGTATTCCGTCCACATCCCGGTCCAGTTCCTGATAGAAAAGCCGGGTAAATACTGCGCCGGTACCGGAGGAAAGTGAGCTGTCCGAAGCCGCAGCCGTTTCTATATAGCCATCCAGACTGCCGGCCGGCAGCTGCTGCAGCATGGGGATCATCTGATACAACTCTCTGATATCCGCATTCCGGTAGCCCTCCTCTTCCGTTTCCGCGGAGGCTTCCGGATTCTCCTGCGCTATGTCCTGAAAATACAAAAGCATGGCGTAGCAGCTGCTGTTGTAAGCACTGCCCGCTTGATCCAGGACTTCTCCCTTTGGGGCTGTAAGCCTGTAAGTGCCGCCCTCCTGTTTTGTGTAAGCACGGTCAACCGCTTCCTGCTGCGTTTCATCCATAAACAGTTTCAGAAGCGTAAGGCCCTGTTCGCTGATTTCCTCCGGACAGACCTCGTCGATGCCGCCCTTCTGGATTCCCGTGTCGACAATGTCGCTCATAAGGTTCGGCAGCATCAGATCACACACTGCCTGACCGAACAGCAGCACCAGGCTCAATGCCACTGCGAACAGGAACGGTTTTATGTATTTTATAATCAGCTTCATACTTATCTCCTTTACCCGACTTATCCATGTCAAAAACGGATTACAAGATAGTATACACCTGAAAATTTTATTGTCAAAAAGCGCCTTCAATACCAACAGCAATACATGTTTAAAACATTTTAAAAAAATTTCATGCATTTTACGGTAAAATGCGGTATAATACAAATGATAGAAAGTACCTCTCCCTTATGTTCTTTTTCTTCTTGCTATTAAATCATAAGCCGGTACTTTCTATTTTTTATTGCCGTGTCCCCTTTTCTTTCCAATTTTTAGCTAAAAAGTAATATTTTTTAGCAATACCCACAAACCTTTGCATTCCTATAATAAATGAGATAGAATTATCTGTAATAAATCTAAAATTATTGGAGGCATATAATCAATGAGTAATATGACATTCGCACTGTACTTTGCCAACAGGGGATTTTTCCCGGAGCGTCTTATTGCAGGCGCCAGAGAGGATATGATAAAGGCTCTGGAGAAAGCCGGCTACGGTTACATCGCTATGGACCCCTCCGCTACAAAAAACGGGGCCATTGAAACCAGAGACGAGGGATTTCAATACGCCAAATGGCTGAAAGAAAATGAAGGCCGCTTCGACGGTGTAATCATCTGTCTGCCGAACTTCGGAGACGAAAACGGTGCCGTTCCCGCCTGCCGGGACGCAGGAGTTCCCATACTCATTCAGGCCTATCCCGACGAGATCGGTAAAATGGATTTCGACTCCCGCAGAGACGCTTACTGCGGTAAGCTGAGCATTGAGGATATGTTCAACCAGTACGGTATCAAGTATTCCGTATATCCTCCCCATGTGGTTCATCCCTCCAGTCCGGAGTTCCAGCAGAATCTGAAGGATTTTGCGGAGACCTGCGCTGTTGTCAAAAAGCTGAAGCGCTTTACCATCGGCGGCATCGGCGCCAGAACCACAGCCTTCAAGACCGTGCGCTACGATGAGCTGACTTTGCAGAAGTACGGTATTACTTTTGAATCCCATGACTTAAGCGAGCTTTTCGCCCGGATCAAAGACATGAAGGACAGCCGGGATGAGGTTGCGGAAAGAATGCACTTCCTGAAAAACTATACGGATTTTACCAAATGCCCCGAGGACAGATTCATGACACTGACCAAGATGTCCGTGGCCATAGACGATATGATGAAGGCTTATCACTTTGACACCCTGTCCATCCGCTGTTGGAATGAAATGCACGAGCAGCTGGGTGTTGCGCCCTGTGTACTGCTCAGCGAGCTGAACACCAGAGGCATCCCTACCTCCTGCGAGATGGATGTAGCCAATGTCATTACCATGGCCGCCCTTTCCGCCGCATCTGACGGTCCTGCTGCCTGCGTAGACTGGAACAACAATTACGGAGACGACCCGGACAAATGCATTCTCTTCCACTGCGGCCCCATTGCTCAGGATCTGATGACCGGCAAAGGCACCGTGGGCGTACACAAGATGTTTGCCAAGGGCAACGACCCGGACGAGGGCTGGGGGGTAAATGAAGGCCGTATTGCGCCTATGGACATCACCCTCTCCAGCGCCACCACCGTAGACGGTAAAATAGTTGTCTATTCGGATAAAGGCGTCATTACCGACGACCCGATTGAGAAAGAGTTCTTTGGCTGCGGCGGCGTAGCAAAAATTCCCGATTTACAGAAAAAGCTCATTAAAATGGGAAGAGGCGGCTTCCGCCACCATACAACGCTGGCAAAGGGCATACATACCACAGCACTGGACGACGCCTACAGAAATTACCTGGGATACGAGATCATTGATTTATAATAGATAAGAAAAGAAAGGGTTCGGATTATGTTAGTTACCTTAAATGAAATTTTAAAAATGGCAGAAGAAAAAAAATGTGCGGTAGGTTCCTTCAATGCCCCCAATACCGCTTCCATTATGGCGGTGGTAGAGGCGGGAGAAGCCCTGAATGTACCGGTAATATTGATGCACGCGCAGGTACATGAGCCCCTGGCTCCGCTGGATATCATAGGCCCCGCTATGCTGGGCGCCGCCAAAGCGGCCAAGGTTCCCGTCTGCGTCCATCTGGATCACGGCGAAACAGTAGAATATGTGAAGAGGGCCATTGATCTGGGCTTTACCGGCGTTATGTTCGACGGCTCCCTGCTTCCCTATGAGGAAAATGTTGCCGGAACAAAGGCCGTTGTGGAATACGCGCACAGGGCCGGCGTCAGCGTGGAAGCGGAAATCGGCGTGCTGGGCAAGCGGGAAACAGGTCTGCCGGAGAATGAAAAGGTAGAGGCGCCCAAGGAGGTATATACCAATCCCGATGACGCCGCAGTTTTTGTAGAGGAAACCGGCATTGACGCACTGGCCTGTTCCTTCGGTACCGCCCACGGTCTGTACCTGAAAAAGCCCAAGCTGGATTTCACCGTTCTGGACAGAGTGAAAGAGAAAGTCAGCCTGCCCCTGGTTATGCACGGAGGTTCCGGTGTCAGCGAAGAAGATTACAGAACCGTAATCTCCAAAGGGATTCGGAAAGTAAATTACTATACATATATGGGGAAAGCCGGCGGAGAGCATGTACAGGAAATCATAAAGGAAAATCTGGAGCGGGAAACGCCGCTGCCTGTCTATTTCCACGATTTGGAATATGCCGCCAAAGATGCCATGAAAGCCAATGCAATACAGGCATTGGAAATATTCAACCGATAAGAATATTCCCGAAACAGAGAAAGGACATGTTACCATGACTGCAAACATGAGAAAATATCTGGCCGGTCTGGACATCGGAACCACAGGCTGTAAAGTAACCG
>CBCSVZ010000021.1:0-9376 GCA_965143695.1 uncultured Oscillospiraceae bacterium | reverse complement strand
CACCATGATAGGCGGCCGGATCCTCTATGAAAAGGGCGAATTCTTTGTGGGGGAGGAGCCCTCTGCTGTGTATGAACAGGCTAATAGGATAATAAGACGGATTGCAGCTCAGTAACCGTGTTTACGGTGTGGGTGGGATCTGCGGCCCGGATTTCTTCTTTGGAACCGTAGCCGTAGAGAACGCCCACTGTTTTTGTGCCCAGCTTTTTCCCGGCGGCTATGTCGAATTTGCGGTCGCCGATCATGACCGCTTCGGCTTCAGGGTGACCTTGACGGAGTAAATCCAGCGCATAGGCCAGCACTGCTTCTTTGGTGTTGCGGCTTTCGTCCATAGTGGCGCCGGATAAAATGTCAAAATATTGTTTGATGTTAAAATGTTCCAGTATTTTTTCGGCGAAGGGGAGAGGCTTTGAGGTGGCCAGAGCAGTTATGTACCTGTCCGGCTGTGTTTTCAGCTTTTGCAGCAGCTCCGGGATACCCGGGTATAATCTGTTTTCGTAGAGGCCTACTGCAGAAAAGCGCTCTCTGTATTTCACCAGCATGTTCTCTGCTGTCCCGTTGTCCACGCCATAAAATTCTTTAAATGCCGGGATGAGAGGGGGACCGATGAACCTGGTAAGCTTGTTTCGGTCAGGCTCCTGTATTCCGAAGGCGGCCAGCGCATACTGTACGCATTTTGTGATGCCCTCCATAGGATCGGTCAGGGTGCCGTCCAGGTCGAAGAGCATACATATCTTTTTTTGATTTTCAGCATTCACAGTAAAATGTCCCCTTTCTCAAAGTCAGCAAAATCGGCTTATGCAGATAGTATAACATAAAACTACGGCAGGGGGTCTGACCCCCGTCCGGTAAAAATTCGACATTTAAACGGATATATTTGTTCTGTGCTGAATAAAAATACAAATTTGTGCATATTTATGCAAAAAAGTGTTGACAATCGTTTTTGATGCCGTTATAATACATAACATAAACTTTTTTGAAAGGAAGATTTGAAATGAAAATAGTTAAGAAATTAATATTATTTACTGTTATCGCCGCTCTGGTTTTTGCTTTTGCCGGATGCGGAGAAAAAAACGATACGGAGCCTACAGCGAAGCCTGCAAATGATTCTGAAGGTGCAGCGAGCTTTACAACCGTAACAGAGGGCAAGCTCATAATGGCAACCAATGCGCAGTTCCCCCCTTATGAGTATTACGAGGGTGACAAAATTGTCGGTATTGATGCTGAGGTTGCAGAGTTGATTGCACAGAAGCTGGGTCTTGAACTTGAAATCGAAGATACAGAGTTCGACTCCATTATTCCCGGCGTGCAGAGCAACAAGTATGATATGGGCATGGCAGGAATGACAGTTACAGAGGATCGTCTTAAGAGTGTAAACTTCTCTGATTCCTATGCAACAGGAATTCAGGCTATTATTGTTCCTGAGGGAAGCGACATTAAGTCTGTTGATGATCTTGAAGGTAAAATGATCGGTGTTCAGCAGGCAACTACCGGTTACATATATGCATCAGATGACTACGGCGAGGAGCATGTTGTAAGCTATGCAAACGGTTCTCTGGCAGTAGAGGGTATCAAGAGCGGCAAGGTTGACTGCGTTATTATAGACAGCGAGCCTGCAAAAGCATATGTTGCAGAAAATGAAGGTCTTAAGATACTGGAAACTCAGTATGCAGTTGAAGATTATGCTATTTGCTTCAGCAAAGACAACAGTACCCTTCAGGAGGCTGTAAACAAAGCCTTGGTTGAACTTATCGCTGACGGCTCTGTTCAGAAGATTGTTGATAAGTATATTACGAAATAAGTCTTAACGCATTTTGGGGCGGTTGATTCCTGACCGCCCCAATTTTTTGATTTTATCCGAAGGGAGACAGTTATGGTTCATTTCTTTCAGTCCATAATGCAGGAAATTACGAACTTTATAGACGATTTTAAATGGGTATTTATTGAAAAAGACCGGTACAAGATGATGCTTACGGGTCTTTTAAACACATTAAAGATTACGGCAGGTGCCCTGGTAGTCGGTGTTATATTAGGTATTATTGTAGCAGCGATCCGTTCTTCTTATGATAAGAATCAGGAGACGCTTAAGAAGCGCGGCGGCCCGGGATATGTCGTATTGAAAATATTGAACTGGATATGCAAGCTTTATCTGACCGTTATCCGCGGAACGCCGGTTGTTGTTCAATTGATGATCGCCTATTTTATTATATTTGCATCTGCTAAAAACGGTGTGCCCGTAGCTATCTTTGCTTTCGGTATCAACTCAGGAGCCTATGTGGCTGAAATATTCCGCGGCGGCATTATGTCTATTGATGAGGGCCAGTTTGAGGCAGGCAGAAGCCTTGGCTTCAACTATATACAGACCATGTGGCATATTATCATTCCCCAGATGTTCAAATCTGTGCTTCCCACCCTTTGCAACGAATTTATTGCGCTGTTAAAAGAGACCTCTGTTGCAGGCTATGTAGGCGTTATGGATATTACAAAAGCGGGAAATACCATTGCAGGAAGATTGTACACCTATTTCCTGCCACTGCTGACAGTAGCAGCGATCTACCTTATTGCGGTTATTATTCTGTCATGGCTTGTAGGGAAACTGGAGAGGAGGCTGCGTAAGAGTGAGCGGTAATGTTTTAATTCATGTAAAAGGACTTAAAAAGTATTATAATGACGGAGCGGTAAAAGCGCTGGACGGCATTGATTGCGAAATACACAAGGGAGAGGTCGTTGTCATTATAGGCCCTTCAGGCAGCGGAAAATCAACTTTTTTGCGTAGCCTGAATTTACTGGAGAATCCTACAGAGGGACAGATTTTTCTGGACGGAAAAGATATTAATGATAGGAAAGCCAATGTAAATTTACACCGCCAAAAGATGGGAATGGTATTTCAGCATTTTAACCTGTTTCCGCATATGAATGTCTTAAAAAATATGACAATAGCGCCCATGAAGTTGAAAAAGGTTCCCAAGGAAGATGCAACAAAGCAGGCCATGGAGCTCCTTCGTCGCGTAGGCCTTGAGGACAGAGCAGCCGCATATCCTTCTCAGCTTTCCGGCGGACAGAAACAGCGTATTGCCATTGTCCGCGCTCTGTGCATGAATCCGGAGGTCATGCTCTTTGATGAACCGACCTCTGCTTTGGATCCGGAAATGGTCGGCGAAGTTCTTGAGGTTATGCGAAATCTTGCCGCAGAGGGTATGACGATGGTTGTTGTTACCCATGAGATGGGATTCGCCCGGGAGGTTGCCAGCCGGGTTCTCTTTATGGACGAGGGTAAAATTATTGAACAGGGTACCCCCGGGGATATCTTTGAACATCCGCAAAGCGATCGCTTAAAGAGTTTTCTTGCAAAAGTGCTGTGATCATTTAAGCACAGTACAAATTTGAACTGTATTAGTTCGTATACAGGGTTTATTAAACACACCGGACAGGGGTCAGACCCCATGTCGCTACGCCATGGGGTCTGACCCCTGTCCGGTGTTTATAAGGAGATTTTACCATGAGACTAGAATTCGGTATCGGAACCAGAACGGAAACCGTTGAAGTACCGGACCAAAATTTGCTTGAAGTATTGGAGCCAAATAAAGTAGAAGTCCAGCGCAGGGGCGTGGAAGCAGTCGACTTTGCGCTTGAAAATCCCGTGGGGGCTCCCCGGCTCAGAGAACTTCTGCACCCGGGACAGAAAATAGCTATCATTACCAGCGACATAACCCGTCCTATGCCCACGGCTACAGTAATGCCCAGCCTTTTAGATGAAATTTACCGGACGGGGGTCAGACCCCATGACGTTACTTTGGTGTTCGCCCTGGGCAGCCACCGCCCTCACACGGAGGAGGAAAAAAAGAAGTTGGCGGGAGAGCGCGCATATCATGAAATCAACATTGAGGACAGCGATCCCAAGGATTGCATCCATTTGGGGACGACAAAGGCGGGAACCCCTGTGGATATCACAAGAACTGTCGCGGAAGCAGATGTAAGAATTTGCCTGGGCAACATAGAATACCACTATTTTGCCGGATACAGCGGCGGTGCAAAGGCCATTATGCCCGGTGTTTCCACAAGGGAAGCCATCCAGTGTAACCACAGGTTTATGGTGGATGACAGAGCCTGTGCCGGGAACCTGAAAGACAACCCCATACGCAGTGATATTGAAGAAGCAGCGGCCATTTGCGGCGTAGACTATATAGTAAATGTAGTTTTAGATGAGCACAAAAAAATAATATACGCAGTGGCGGGCGACGTGACAAAGGCCCACCGAGCGGGAGCCGCGTTCCTGGACACCTTATTTTTGAAAAAACTCAGGCAGAGAGCCGATATCGTACTGGTATCCCAGGGCGGCGCGCCAAAAGATCTTAACTTATATCAGACCCAGAAGGCGCTGGACAACTCCAAGCACGCAGTACGGGAGGGCGGAACGATCATCCTGATCGGTTCCTGCAAAGAAGGTCTGGGCGAAAAAACCTTTGAAGAGTGGATGACCAGATCCCCAAGCCCGGAAGCCATGATAGAGCGGATCGGCAGGGATTTTCAGTTGGGAGGCCACAAAGCCGCCGCTATCGCTATGGTGCTGCAGAAAGCCGATATCATACTGGTTTCGGATCTGCCGGACGACTTCGTGAAATCCATCTTTCTAAAACCTGCCCACAGCGCCCAGGAGGCCTTTGACGAAGCCATGAAAAAGTACGGTCCTGATGCAACCGTCATTGCCATGCCGTACGGAGGCTCCACACTTCCCAGATTCCTGTAAAGTCCGGTTCAGCGCTTTATTTTACGGGGCTTAATGAGACATTTGGGCCCGAAACCGATCAGATCCCGGCGGTTTCCTTTGATCAGAGCCTCGTGTACCAGATCGTAATTCGCAGGGTCCCGATATTGTATCAGAGCACGCTGCATGGCTTTTTCCTTAGGACTGCGGGGCACATATACCTTACGGCCCGACCGGGGGTCAGCCCCTGTGTAATACATGCAGGTGGAAATCGTAGAGGGTGTAGGATAGAAGTCCTGCACCTGTTCCGGCATATAGCCCAGATCGCGAACATATTCGGCCAGCGCAATGGCCTCCTTCAGCCCCGAACCCGGGTGGGAAGACATTAAATACGGCACCACATATTGCTTTTTATTGAGAGCACCGTTGATTTTACCGTATTTCTTCACAAAAGAATCGTACACAGACACGGAGGGCTTTCCCATGAGCCCCAGAACGTTATCGCAGATGTGCTCCGGTGCCACGCGCAGCTGCCCGCTTATGTGATTTTTGCAAAGCTGTAAAATAAAAGCATCCCGATTTTTCTCATCACACATCAAATAGTCAAAGCGAATCCCCGAGCGGACAAAGACCTTCTTTACCCCCGGAAGGGATCGCAGCTTTTGCAGCAGCTCCATATATTCCCGGTGGTCGGCCTTCAAATTTTTACAGGGTGTGGGAGTGAGGCACTGCCTGCCCTTGCACACGCCCTTTGTGAGCTGCCTGTTACAGGCAGGATGCCGGAAGTTCGCCGTAGGGCCGCCCACATCGGAGATGATTCCCTTAAAATCCGGGTCTTTCGTGAACAGGCGGGCCTCCTCCAAAAGAGATTCTATACTTCTGGTCTGTACGATGCGCCCCTGGTGAAAGGTGAGGGCACAAAAGCTGCAGCCTCCAAAGCAGCCTCTGTTAGAGGTCAGGCTGTATTTGATTTCCGAAATTGCCGGCACGCCGCCGTCCTTTTCATAGACAGGGTGATAGGTGCGCGCGTAGGGAAGCGCGTAGATTTTATCCATTTCCTCCTGGGAAAGCGGGGGTTGCGGCGGATTCTGTACCACAAATTCACGGTCGCCGTAGGGTTCCACAAGCCTCTTACCGGTAAAAGGGTCTGTGTTTTCATATTGGATCATAAAGCTCTCGCCAAAGGCTTTCTTGCCTGCCGGATCCGGAGAGGAAACTGTTGCAAAGGACGGCAGCAAAAGATAGTCATAAATTTTCGACAAATCCCGACATTTTACCACCGTACCGGGGATCCACAGGATATCCTGCACATCCAGACCGGAATTCAGCGCTTCCGCAATTTCCACGATACTGCGTTCTCCCATGCCGTAGGAAATAATGTCAGCCTGGGAGTCCAACAGAATAGAGCGCATGACCTTATCCTTCCAGTAGTCGTAATGGGCCATGCGGCGGAGGCTGGCTTCAATGCCGCCGATGATCACCGGTATGTGGCCGAAAACCTTTCTGATCAGGGTGCAGTACACAACCGTTGACCTGTCCGGACGCAGTCCCATTTTCCCGCCGGGAGAGTAAGCGTCCCTGCTCCGGCGTTTCTTAATTACGGTAAAATGATTTACCATAGAGTCCATATTTCCGCCGCTGACCAGAAAGCCCAGCCTGGGCGTGCCCAGAATTTTTATGCTTTCTTCCTTTTTCCAGTCCGGCTGTGCAATAATCCCTACCGTATAGCCGGTATCCTCCAATACCCGGGAAATGATAGCGGGGCCGAAGGAGGGATGGTCCACATAAGCGTCCGCTATGATATAGACAAAATCCAGTTGTGAAATGCCCCGGGCAGTCAGGTCTTCTTTTGAAATAGGAAGAAACTTAGTTCTGTCCATAGGGATCCTCCTCCCGGCCGCTGAAAAAGTTTTCTATTAAATCTGCGATTTCCTCCACGCTTTCGGCCCGGCATATCCGGTTTCGCATGGCCGCACTGCCGTGGAGACCCTTTAAATACCAGGAAAGGTGGCTCCGCATTTCCCGGATGCCCACATATTCCCCTTTAAAATTCACCGCCATTTTCAGATGGCGCAGCATGGTCTCCTTCACATTTCGGGCAACAGGGCTGCCGTGCCCGGTAAAATAGTGCTTCATATCTGCAAAAATCCAGGGGTTTCCGTAGGAGCCTCTGCCGATCATAATCCCGTCGCAGCCGGTTTCCGCCATCAGCTCTTCCGCGTCCGCAGGTGTTAAAATGTCCCCGTTCCCGATCACGGGAATGCGGACAGCCTCTTTCACTTTTTTAATTATGCCCCGGTCGCTGCGTCCGGAATATAACTGATCCCGAAAGCGCCCATGAACGGTTACCATAGAAGCACCTGCGGCTTCCGCGGCCCTGGCAAGCTCCACTGCCTGTTCTTCCTTTTTAGAGTCATAGCCTCTGCGCATTTTCACAGAGACCGGTACTTTCACGGCACGAACCACTGCTTCAACGACCCTTGCCGCAAGTCCGATATCGTTCATCAAAGCGCTGCCGTCGCCGTTGGAGGTTATTTTGGGCATAGGGCAGCCCATGTTGATATCGATCATGGAAGCACCGCTGCATACAAAAATTTCGGCCGCCGCAGCCATATATTCCGGCTCGCATCCGAAGATCTGAACGGCGGCAGGCTTTTCCGTCGGGTCCAGCACCGCCAGCTCCAGGCTCTTCCGGCTGTCATAGTGTACGCCCTTGGCACTGATCATCTCGGTAAAAGTGATGCCGGCACCCTGTTCCTTACACAGCACCCGAAAGGCTCTGTCTGTTACCCCGGCCATAGGCGCCAGTAAAATGTTATTGTCAAATACCGCATTGCCTATTTTAAAGTTTTCGGTAAAATAGCTTTTCTTTATCATGACCTATCAATTATACCATAAATCCGGACAAAATATTGACCGGGTTTTACTTATAAAAGGATACTTGTTTTGAATTGCGGCGACGGCGGACGGGAAAATTTTAGTTAAATCTCAACTTTGTGGACGAAACCGGCATTTTTGCCGAAAAAGACGGATTTTGGCATTGACAAGGCAATTCAAAGTGAATAAGATACAGACTAGATAACTTATTATTACATAGGAGGAATGTTTATCATGATGAGAAGAATAACTGCACTTGTTCTATCGGTTGCATTAGTGATTGCAATGTGGATGATTCCGTCAACAGCAGCTGATTTTAAAGATGCAATGTTTTTCAATGCGGACTATACTGCAGAATCATTAGATGATAAAGCTGGCAGTGTTGCTTATAAGACTTGGACATCAGGCGGTGCGACAGGCTCTGTTTCTTTTGTTGAGGATTCAACAGTAGGCGGCAAGGTCGCTTCTTTGAACGGATCAACTGCTGTTTGGTACGGAGCCAGCGATATGAATCTGTACAGCAAGCTGCAGTCTGATTTTACCATGGAGGCGTATTTCAAGCTTAAGGACAATCCGACGAATAACACTTGGGGATTACTGTTCGGTACCTTCTGGTTGGAGAGTAACAGTACCGGGTTTGGTATCGGCTATAACACAGGCGTAGGTCTTGGATCGGGCAGCGGCGAGCTTAGCTATACAGTGGGCAACGGCAGCCAGACGAGCACGAAGATTGATGCTGTAAGTCCCAATGAATGGGTACATATTGTCTATGTACATACAGGAACGGCTGTGAACATTTCTCTTAACGGAGAGTTGAAACTGACACAGTCGGCTACTCCGATTGCCAACAGAACGGACAGAAGCTTCAGAGTTGGCGGATATAACGATGCTGGCCAGTTTGCTACAAAGATGGAATGTGCATATGTAAGAATGTATGAAGATGTAGCCACTGCAGAGAACGTAGCGGATTTGTATGCAGATCGCAACGGTCAGCCTGCTGTCACCCCTACAGAGGAGCCCACTCCTGTTCCTACAGAGGAGCCCACTCCCACCGAAGAGCAGCCTACTCCCACGGAGCCCCAGCCTACTCCGGAGTTTCCGGACTTCCCGATAGGTTCTGCATATATGGTAGTAGCAGAGGATGTTCCGGCATTCAAGGCGGGCGATCAGGTAGATATTACATTTAAGATAACAGATATAGAAGATCCTGAGGGACTTTTGGGTGTAGACCTGGATATTGTTTATGATTATACCCTGTTAAAGCCTCTTAAGAATGATAATGGCAGGGCGATTGTGAAATCCTCCGCTTCAGAGATTATGAGTAAATATGAGAACTCCAAGTGGACCGGAACTTCTCGCCTTGACGGAGAAGATACAGAGATGCCCACTTATGAGCTGCATTTATTCAGTGATGCAGAAGTAGACAGTGAAGAACCGCAAGTAGATGTAGCGATTAAAGAAGACGGAGAGCTTTGGTTTACCATAAGCTTTGAGGCTTTGGCAGACGGCGAGCCGGATACATTGCTGGCATATACTGCATCTGCAGACGGAACGGATAGTAATGTAGAGGGTGTTCAAGGTACAGGAACATTTGCTTTTGTGGCAGCACAGGAGGAGCCTTCTGAGGAGCCCAGTGATGAGCCCACCGAAGTACCCACCGAGCCCAGTGCAACGACACCGGTTCCTGATGACGATAAGCCGGGCAATACAGTGACCTTCGATGCGGGATTGATTTCTCTGGCAGCGGTAGCACTTTCTTCCGTGGTTGCGGTTAAGAAAAAGCGCTTTTAATTA
>CBCSVZ010000020.1:0-9391 GCA_965143695.1 uncultured Oscillospiraceae bacterium | reverse complement strand
GAAGACTGCTGTGCTGCCCATACTCAGCGCCTGTATTTTGCATCGGGGGATCTCTGTACTGAGCAATTGCCCCGATATTGAGGATGTTCATGTTACCCTGCAGATTATGGAGCAGTTAGGATGTAAGACTTCTTTTGAAAAGGGTACAATAACAGTGGATGCTACCACGTTGACCTCCAACTCTGTCCCCACGGAACTGGCGGGGAAGCTGCGCTCTTCCATCTTATTTATGGGCGCGCTGCTGGGGCGCTGCGGAGAAGTGACTATTGCGTATCCCGGTGAATGCGTGGTACAATTTCCAATATAAGATAACAATAATAAAAAGCAGGAGTAGATCAATGGGAAAGCTTTTATTGGTAGACGGAAACAGTATTATGAACCGTGCCTTTTACGGTACGCAGGATAGCTTTATGAAGAATGCGGAAGGTCAGTTCACCGGGGCTGTCTACGGCTTTTTAAATATATTTTACAAATTTGCGAGCGAGCAGCAGCCTACGCACATGGCTGTGGCCTTCGACCTGAAAGCCCCTACCTTTCGGCATAAAATGTATGAGGACTACAAGGCGGGAAGAAAGGGAATGCCTCCGGAGCTTGCTTCTCAGATGCCGATTATCAAAGAAATCCTGGATAAAATGGGAATTACCCGTCTGGAGCTTGCCGGCTACGAAGCGGATGACATCATAGGCACCTATGCGACAAGAGCCGAGGAAGAGGGGATGGAGTGCCGGATTTTAACAGGGGACAGAGATTCCTTTCAGCTGATCACAGAAAAAGTCCATGTGATCTTACCCTCTACCAGGCAGGGCGGAACCGTAGCGGTGCTCTATACGCCCCGGGAGATACAGGAAAAGTACGGGGTTACGCCCGGTAAAATGTTAGATGTGAAAGCGCTTATGGGAGATTCTTCCGACAATATCCCCGGGGTCCCCGGAATAGGGGAGAAGACCGCCCTGGGTCTGATACAGGAATACGGAACGCTGGACGGACTTTATGAGAATCTGGACAAGATCACCAAGCCAGCCCTGCATAAAAAGCTGGAGGAATTTAAGGATCAGGCCTATATGAGCAGAAATCTGGCGGAAATCTGCCGCAGGGTTCCGTTGGATATTTCCATATCGGAAATGGGGACAGAAGGCAGTGACCCTGTCGCGCTGAAAGCACTTTTCACAAAGCTGGAATTTCATTCTCTGATCAAAAAATTCGGTCTTGAGGATGCGGTCCCCGAGGATCGGCTCCCGGAAAGAGAACAAATCAATATCAGAAATATAGACACGGAGGACCAGCTGGCGGCGCTCCCGGATTTTACACAGACGGGGCACCTGTACATTTCTTATACCATGGAGGGCAGAGAGCTTCGGGAGATATTGCTGCTTCCCGATACCGGCAGGGAGGCCTGGTCCGTGATGCTCATGGGGCCCATGATGGCCCTGGGTTTTGTGGGTAAAATGAAATCTGCCTTTCAGAGCAGCAGTGTCCAAAAGCTCCTGTATCATTCCAAGCCTCTGATCCTTTGGCTGATGTCCATGGACTGCGGCTTCGAGGGCCTTGCGTGCGATGCCTCGCTGGCTGCCTATGTGTGCGACGGCGGCCGCAAGTGGAACGGTCTTTCTGATGTATACCGCTTTTTCACGGGGACAGAGTTACCCGCTTCCTTGCCTGAAGCGGAGGCTCTGCGGGATATGGCAGCGCCCATAGACAGCAGACTGAAAACGGATGGTCTTGAGAAGCTTTACCGGGAAGTTGAACTGCCGCTTGTGACTGTGCTGGCAGACCTGGAGCGTATTGGCTTCAAAGTGGATCCCGCTGTCCTTCAGATAGAAGGCGGTCTTATGGATCAACGGATCCGGGAACTTACAGATGCCATCTATGAATACGCCGGCTGCGAATTTAATATCAATTCGCCCAAGCAGTTGGGAGAGATTCTCTTCGACAAGCTGGGGCTGGAAAGCAAGAAGAAAACCAAGACAGGGACAAAAGCCACCAATCAGGAGGTATTGGAGGAGCTTTCCGACAAGCACCCCATTGTGCCCCTGATCACAGAGTACCGACAGAATACAAAATTGAAATCTACCTATATTGACGGCCTGCAGGCGGCCATCGACCCTTCCGACGGCAGAGTACACTCCTCCTTTAATCAGACCGTAACAGCTACGGGAAGGCTAAGCAGTACCGAGCCTAATCTGCAGAATATTCCTGTAAGACATGAACTGGGAAAGCTGATCCGAAAGGCCTTTCAGCCTGCCGGCCCCGAAAATGTGCTTATCGATGCGGATTATTCCCAGATAGAGCTCAGGGTCATGGCAGCCATGTCCGGGGACAGGGCCATGATCGACGCCTTCTGCCAGGACAAGGATATCCACACCATAACTGCTGCGCAGATCAATCATATTCCCGAAGAAATGGTAACTCCTGCCATGCGAAGCAATGCCAAGGCTGTGAATTTCGGCATCATTTACGGAATCAGTGAGTATGGGCTGGCCCGGGATACGGGAATCTCCCGCTATGAAGCCAAGCGGTATATCGAATCGTATTTTGCCAGATATCCCGGAATCAAAGCTTTTCTGGAGGATATGGTAAGAGCTGCAAAAGAACAGGGCTACGCTTCCACCCTTATGGGTCGCAGAAGATATTTACCGGAGCTTACTTCTTCAAAATATCTTACCAGAGCCTTTGGCGAGAGAGTGGCCATGAACATGCCTATACAGGGGACGGCTGCGGATATCATAAAGGCGGCAATGATCAAGGTTTACAACCGTCTGAAAAATGAGGGCTACAAAGCCCGGCTGATATTACAGGTACATGATGAGCTGCTGATTGATTGTCCGAAGGAGGAGGCCGACAGCGTCAAGCAGCTGTTGAAGGAATCCATGGAGACCGCCTTTCCTCTGGAGGTGCCCTTGAAGGTCTCTGTGGCGGCCGGAGCAACCTGGTATGATGCGAAATGAGGTGTTTGTTTCATGGGTAAAATGAGAGTGATCGGCGTGACCGGCGGATGCGGAACGGGCAAGAGCACGGTATCCGCAATGCTTGAGAAACGCGGCGGTTATGTGATAGATGCTGATCATATCACAAAAGAGCTGCAGCAGCCGGGCGGGGCTGCTTACGATGAAATCGTAAAATGGCTGGGAACCGATTTTCTGCTGCCGGACGGCCGCCTGAACAGAAGAAAAATCGCCGGGCTGATCTTTGGGGACAAAGAGGCCTTGCGGCGCTTGAACGGTATTGTTCACGGAAAAGTGGCGGAGGAGATCAAACTGCGTATCCACCGCATAGAGGAAGAAGCAGAAGAAGGTTTTATTGTGCTGGATGTTCCGATTCCCATAGAGCGCGGCTTTCTGGATACTGCCGATGTCATATGGGCGGTGGTGGCCAATGACGACCTGCGGGTCGAAAGGCTCATGTCCCGCATGGGAATCAGTGAAAACGAAGCCATGGCCAGGATCAATAATCAGATGACCAACAGGGAGTACGAGGAAATTGCCGATGTGGTCATTGAAAATGAAAAGGGCATAGAAGAGCTGGAAAGACAGGTAGAGGAGGCTCTGCACTGAAGCTCCCTGCTGCATATGGAAAGGAAAAAGGCTGTCTCAATCTTTCGGTTACCGAAAGCAATGAGGCAGCCTTCTGCTTTTCATAATTCCTGTTACAACGAATCTTTATTCTCTGTCAGAAAATTCTGAATACCGGCTACGATCTTATCCTGATAACTGCTGTCGCAGAGCTTTTGATCTTCCTCCGGATTGGAAAGAAAACCGCATTCAACAATAAAGCAGGGGGCGTTTGCGTAGTTGATCCCCGTATAATTATCGCTGAGCTTGGCGCCTCTGTTTTTGGAGCCCGTAGAGGCGGTTATGGCATTTACCAGCTTTTCGGCCAGCTTCGCTTCTGCGGCGGAGCGGGCTGCGTACTCGCTGCTGCCGTCTCCGGAGCCCCTGGAATAGACCTCAGTACCGTTGACGCTTGTATTGTCGGAGCCGTTACAGTGGATACTGATAATGATATCCACATTATTACTGTTGGAAATGTTGGCTCTGTCCTGATTGGAAAGAGAGGTTCCGTTGTTGTCTCTGGTCATGATAACCGTGGCCCCCTCTGCAGCCAGTGCGTCCCGCAGCTTGAGTCCGATCTCTAAGTTTACCAGATACTCGTCGGTTTTTGTGGAAATGCCACTTGTCCCGGCGGAATTTTTAGCTTTGGTTTCACTGCTCCAGGGAGCTACTGTTTCCTTGCCGGAAGGCGCCTGTGCCTGATGTCCCGGGTCAATTGTGATTTTGAGCCCGGAGAGACTTCCGCTGCCGGTCAGACCCGGAGCAGGGGTCTGTGTCTGGGTAACCTGTTCTGTAGGATCGACAACTACCGGACTGTCTCCGGAGGGAGAGGTATCCGGAACAGCAGAGGGGGAAGCATTCTCAAGAACCTTTGTGTCGCCGGAGCTCTGACTGCCCGTGCAGGCGGATACTCCCAATAAAATCAGCGCCAGAATGGCAATATAGATCATAAAAAACTGTGTCAGCGACATTTTTTTCTTTTTGTTTTCCATGGTAAAATATCTCCTTACCTGATCAAACATTGAAACGGAATAAAGTCACATCTCCGTCCTGCATAACGTATTCTTTTCCTTCGGAACGGATCAGTCCTTTTTCCTTGGCAGCTGCCATGGAGCCACAGGCCATAAGGTCATCGTAGGATACGATCTCGGCTCTGATAAAGCCTCTTTCAAAGTCAGAATGTATTTTACCCGCAGCCTGAGGAGCCTTCGTGCCCTTGGTGATGGTCCAGGCCCTTACCTCCTGTGGGCCGGCTGTCAGGAAACTGATCAGTCCAAGGAGAGTATAGCTCGCTTTTATCAGCTGGTCAAGGCCGGATTCCTTCAGCCCGAACTCTGCTAAAAACTCCCGCCGTTCCTCTTCCTCCAGTGCCGCTGTTTCTTCCTCCAGCTTACTGCACAAAACCATGAGCTGTGCCTGCTCTCTGTCAGCTACCTGCTGCAGCTCCTGTACATAGGGGCAGGCATAGGGATCGGCTACATCGTCCTCACTGATATTTCCTGCATAGATGACCGGCTTGGAGGTAAGCAGGAAAAGGGAATTTACATAATTGCGCTCCTCTTCCTCCAGCTCCATGGAACGGGCGGGCAGCCCACCCTCCAAATGCTTGAATACTTTCTCCAGCAAAGCCAGCTCTGCAATGAATTTCTTATCGCCGCCCTTGGTCATTTTACGGGTTTTGTCGATACGGCGCTCCAGCATTTCCAGGTCCGCCAGCAGAAGCTCCATGTTGATGGTTTCTGCATCTCCTGACGGGGAGACAGAACCGTCTACCCGGATGATGTTTTCGTCATCAAAACAGCGCACTACATGGATAATGGCATCGACCTCCCGGATATGCGATAAAAACTTGTTTCCCAGCCCTTCCCCCTTACTGGCTCCCTTCACCAGACCGGCAATGTCCACGAATTCAATTACGGCCGGGGTCACCTTCTCCGGATTGTGCATTTTACAGAGCTCGTCCAGACGGTGATCGGGAACGGCTACAATTCCTATATTGGGCTCTATTGTACAGAAAGGATAGTTGGCGCTTTCGGCACCTGCCTTTGTAATCGCGTTAAATAATGTGCTTTTTCCTACATTGGGTAAACCTACGATACCTAATTTCATTGATTTTTTCTCTCTTTCATTGTATAATAAATGACAGATGTAATGGGATTGTGAATTCCCTATTTACATATTGTTCATTTTAGGATATTATAAAGTATGTTGCATATGATTTCAAGGAGGTACGGGTTATGGCAACCTATACGAAGCAGAAAATTTTAGTAGTAGACGATGATGAGAACATTTGCGACCTTATCAAGATCTACATGGAGAAAGAGGGCTTTGAAGTATTCGTGTCCTATGACGGACTGGATGCCTTGGAGACTTTCAAGAAGATGACGCCTGACCTTATGGTATTGGATATTATGCTGCCCGGCGCGGACGGATGTCAGGTATGCAGGGAGATAAGAAAAATCAGTTCTATTCCGATTATTATGCTGTCAGCTAAGGGCGAGATATTTGACAAGGTATTGGGCCTGGAGCTGGGGGCCGATGACTACCTTGTAAAGCCCTTCGATCCCAGAGAACTTACTGCAAGAGTAAAGGCAGTGCTGAGACGGACCGGCAGTGTGGACAAAGACATTCAGGAAGAAGTTGTATATCCTAATTTGCTGGTGAATAAATCCACTTATACTGTAAAGGTAAACGGAGAAGAGGTTTCCATGCCTCCAAAGGAGCTTGAACTGCTGTTCTTCCTGTCTTCTAATCCCAATAAGGTCTATACAAGAGATCAGCTGCTGGAGTATATCTGGGGCTATGATTTCTTCGGTGATTCCAGAACCGTTGATGTACATATCAAACGTCTGAGAGAAAAAATTGAGGATCCTTCACACTCCTGGCAGATCAAGACCGTATGGGGTATCGGTTATAAGTTTGAAGTGAAATAACGCCGCAACTTCAGTTTATATTAAATAAAGGATGGGTTTGTTTTGAAACGGAGAAATAACCATAAAAGCAGAAAAGGGATTTTTAAGTCTTTTTATGTGAAAATTGTGGCTGTTTTCTCCGTTACGATTATATTGGCGAGTATTTTTATTGGGGTTGCCTATTCCAATACGATTAAAGCCTATTTGTCGGATACAAAGCTTACGGACATGAAGAAGGCTGTAGACGCGATTTCCTATTTAATGGTTAAATACGCCCAAAGTGATGAATACGGGCATATACAAAGCGGCAATGCCGCCCCTGATTCCAACTATTACATATTAAGAAGCCGTATGGCTGCCTGCCATGAAATCCTGAATGCAGATGTGTACATCAGTGATCAGCAGGGCAATATCATGATGTCCTTTCCTCTTTTGCCGGGTGAAAAGGATTATATCGTCCGGGATACGGTATATTTTTCCCAGGACTTTGCGTCGAGATTTTTGTATACGCAGGGCAGCGGCTATAGCTTTGTCAATCCCAGCCAGTACAACGAATGCTTTAAGAGCGACAACTTTGTTGTTGACTATGGTGACTTTTACGGTTTCTACACGGAAGAAGAAGGTTCTCATCTTACGGTCAGCAAACGCATTGTTTCCTATCAGCAGGAGAATGTAGAGGTGTTCGGGGCGGTTATTATGAGTTTCCCCATGCCGGAGCTTGCAGATGCGCAGAAAACCATTATGAACTATGTTATTATTGTGACGGTGATCGCTCTTGCCGTGGAAATGCTTGTTATGCTGTTCGTGACAAGATATCTCATTCGCCCGCTGAAGCATCTGAAGAAGGGTGCAGAGACAATGGCCGGCGGTAATTTTAACGTGCATATTGAAAAAACAACCAATGATGAGATCGGAGACCTGGTGGACGCCTTTAATACAGCGGCAAAATCGCTGAACAATCTGGATACGGTACGAAATGATTTTATTGCCAATGTATCCCATGAACTCAGAACGCCCATGACCTCCATCAAGGGCTTTGTGGAGGCGATACTGGACGGCGTGATTCCTGCTGAGAAGCAGCATGAATATCTGAAAAAGGTGCACAGAGAGATTACAAGGATGAACGGTCTGGTAAATGACCTGTTGGACTGGGCAAGACTGTCTGCGGGAAAGGGTAATTTCCACATGGCGGAGTTCGATATTAACCGTACGGTTTATACAGTCATAGCCAATTTGGAACCGCTCATCCTGCAGAAAAATATAGAGATCGTTACTGATTTTGAGCACGCGCAGGAGACGGTATACGGAGACAGCAGCGCACTGGAACGCGTACTGATCAATCTCATACAGAATGCTGTGAAATTTACTCCGGAGAATGGCAAGATAACCGTTTCCACTGCCAGATGTAAAGGGGAGAATAAAATACAGGTAGCTGTTACGGACTCCGGAATCGGTATGACAGAAGAAGAACAGGCTTTTATATTTGACCGATTCTATAAGGCCGATAAATCCAGAAGCAGCGACAAGAAGGGTACCGGCCTGGGCCTTTCCATTGCGCAGAAGATCTTGCAGAATCACAACCAGAATATTACGGTATCCAGTAAGAAGGGCGAAGGATCCTGCTTTACTTTTACCCTTGACAGAGAGGCCCCTCATGAAGAGAATTGACGATATTATCAAAAGACTGGAAGAACTTTATCCTGATGCCGAGTGCTCGCTGGACTATACAGATCCGCTGCAGCTGCTGATCAGTACGCAGTTGGCCGCTCAGTGTACGGATGCAAGAGTGAATCTGGTTACTCCGGCGCTTTTCGCCCGCTATCCGGACGCCCGGGCTTTTGCGTCCGCGGATATTCACGAGTTAGAGGAACTGATAAAATCCACAGGATTTTATCACAATAAGGCCAAAAATATTATAGCCTGCTGCTCAAGGCTCTGTGAGGTATATGACGGACAGGTACCGGGTACAATGGAGGATTTGCTGAGCTTGGCGGGAGTAGGACGCAAGACCGCAAATCTGGTGTTGGGAGATGCCTTCGGTCAGCCTGCGGTGGTGGTGGATACGCACTGCATCCGACTTTCCAACCGTCTTGGTCTCACAACGCATAAGGAGCAGGAGAAAATCGAGAAGGATTTGCGTGAGATTCTTCCTCCCGATAAGAGCAATGATTTTTGTCACAGGCTGGTATTGCACGGCAGAGCGGTGTGCAGTGCCAGAAAGCCGAAATGTGACTGCTGCACCTTGTCAGATATCTGTCCTTCAAAGGGTAAAGCTTGACATTATACCGTTAAATATTTCTTTCAGCTGTGTCATGGAAACATTTTGATTATCGGTAAAGAGCGCCAGGGTATACAGGCGCTCTTTTTTTGATGCAAAGCCCTGCATGGCATTGATTTTTTTCGTGGGGACAGAGTTGGCGTTGGAGTCGTCCCCCTTGCCGATGCCTGCAAAAACATATTCCCAGGTGAGCGCCGGATGAGTTCCCATTGAGGCTGATGCCTCTGTCAGGCTGACGATGTTGGCCGATTTATACCGTTCCGCATTTTCCAGATAGCGTTCTAATCCGTCTTTTGATGCCAACTCTGTCCCCACATAAATAATTTCAAAGTATCCGTATACAAGGCCGTCGGAGCGTTTTAAATTCAGATGATATTCTATTTCGTTTCCTTCGAAGGTTTCCTGCTCCGCATAGAAATCGGACGGCAGGGTGAATTGTACTCCTTCCTGGGCCACGGTACTGACGGTAACGGTGGACTCTGTCCCCGCGAACATGACGATACATATGAAAAGTCCCCAGGCTGCAATAAGTCCGACTGCAAATTTCAGTGCCGAATAGAAGTTTTGATTTGCGGAAGCCATAAAAACACCTCGAAAAAGTATATGTGCACAATCACACTTTATGACCGGAAATAATATGCTGTTAATGAAAA
>CBCSVZ010000019.1:0-9474 GCA_965143695.1 uncultured Oscillospiraceae bacterium | reverse complement strand
TAGCGCTCTCACTGGCAGGTCCGCGGAAAGTAATGGTGTAGCCATACTTAGCAGCAGCGTCCTCTGCGCCCTTCTTAACTGACTGCCAGAAGGCATGGGATTCACCCTTGGCAACTACAGCAATCGTTTTGCCCTTTGTGCTATCGCCGTCTCCGTCTTTGGAGCATCCGGAGAAAGCAATCATCGTGCCCACGGCTAATGTCAGAGCCAGAACCACTGCTAAAATTCTCTTTGTCTTCTTCATTTCAATCTTCTCCTTTTCTAAAATATATTTTACCCACATGGGGGATTTACCGTTTTACTTCTTCAGTGCTGCAATGCCGGCTTTACGCTCCAGCTTATAGCTCTGAAGTTCCTTCTTAAGCGCTTCCACCTGCTGCTGTCTCTCAGATGCCTGTATCGAACGGTCCGAAATCAGCAAATCCAGTCTTTGTTTGTACTCTTCGATTGTTTCTTTGGTTTCTCTCTTGTATTTGTCTGCGTCGCTTTCGATTTTTACCTTGGCCGCATTCTTCTCTTTAATAACATCCATAAGAACTGCAAACACAACGATGATACCTGTCAAAACAAAGGTAACATAGGTTGCATTGAGCTGCAGATTAAACTTAGCAAGCACGAAGTTCAGACCGCTTCTGATAACAACCAGCATCATGGCACCGATTACGGATCCGATAACGGAAGCAACTCCGCCTGCAGCGCTGGTTCCTCCGATATAAACGCCGGCAATTGCATCCAACTCCATGCCGTTTCCGGTAGCAGCAGCAACAGTTGTGAAAGACGCTGACCAGAATATCGCCGCAATACCCGCACCCATGCCGGAAAGGGTATATGCAATGATCTTATACTTATCTGTATTGATACCGGAAAGTCTGGTGGCTTCTTCGTTACTTCCTATGGAAAGAATATATCTGCCGACTTTATTCTTATACATGATATACATACAAACCAACATAATGCCTAATACCCAGAAGATTCCCACAGGAACCCCGTTTGCATTTGAGAATACCTTGTTATACCAGGTGCCCGTCGGGAAGAATATGTTAGGGTCCTTCACAATCAGGGCACTCATTCCTCTGGCAAACATCATCGTACCCAGTGTGGCGATAAAGTTGGGGAGTTTTGCTTTGGCAACCAAAAAACCGTTGATGATACCGAAAAATGTTCCGATCGCAATCATCACAGGAATCGTTGCCCAGAGGGGAATGATTTCCAAGGTGTACATCTTGCCCGCAACAACAGCCGATGCAATACAAACCGTACCGATGGACAGGTCAATGCCGCCTGTGGCAATAACAAATGTTACGAATAAGCTCATGATCGCATAGGGGGCAAGGGACTGTGCCATACTTACAATATTATAACTGTCCACAAAGTTTCCGTTCAGTATTGCAAATATAAGGAACAGCGCCACCAAAGCCAATAGAATAATCAGCTTTTGTTTTCCTTTGGCTGCCATATCAGCTTTCAGCTTTACGCCCGTTCTGCGAAGTTTTCTTGAAAAAGCAAGTTTTGTTACTGTTGTTTGATTGTCCATATTATGCCTCCCGCATTGTCGCATATTTCATTATTTCTTCCTGTGTCGCATCTGCAATGTCTAATTCGCCTGTAATACGACCTTCACACATTACCACTACACGATCGCTTAATCGCTGAATCTCTGAAAGCTCGGAAGAGATCACGATAACGGATTTACCCTGTGCAGCTAAATCTTCTATCAGCTCATACATCTCACTCTTAGCACCGACATCAATACCTCTTGTAGGTTCATCAAATATAAAGATATCGGAATTCTTTAAGAGCCATCTGGCCACAATAACCTTCTGCTGATTTCCGCCGGACAAATTCTTAAGCTTCTGCTCCATAGATGGGGTCTTGGTTCTGAGCTTTGCATTGACCTGCTGTGCAGCCAAAGCCGCTTTCTGGTCATTAATGACGCCCACACGGATAAAGTCGTCCAGAGAACTGAGCACCGTATTCTCCGTAACGGATTTAATAAGTAACAGACCGTAACGCTTTCTGTCTTCAGACAGATAACAGATGCCTTGCTTGGTAGCCTGATTGGGATTCTTTATTTCAACCGGTTCACCGTTAACCAAGATCTCACCCTGATCAAAACGATCGGCTCCGTATATGGCTCTGGCAACCTCTGTTCTGCCCGCTCCCATCAACCCGGAGAAACCCAGGATCTCTCCTTTATGGAGCTGAAAGCTGACATTCTTGATGGTCGTCCCGCTGCAAAGGTTTCTGACCTCAAGCACCACAGGACTGTCGGGCGGACAATTACTCTTCTCCTTCTTATCCCCGTATATAACACGGCCTACCATCATTTTTACAATTTCGTCCTTGGTCGTGTCCTTGGTAATCAGGGTGCCTACATATTCCCCGTCACGCATTACCGTAACCCTGTCTGAAATCACATTGATTTCATCCATCCGGTGGGAAATGTAAATCATGCCGATGCCTTTACTCTTTAAATCCCGCATGATGTCAAACAGCTCTTCAACCTCTGTTTGCGTAAGGGCTGCCGTAGGCTCATCCAAAATCAGTAATTTGGATTCATGGGAAACTGCCTTGGCAATCTCCACCATCTGCTGCTTTCCTACTGTCAGCGTCCCCAGAGTCGCTGCCGGATCAATCTTAATTCCTATTCTTTTAAACAACTCCTTGGCGTCCTTCTCCATCTTTCGGTCGTCAATAAATCCGCCCTTCATGGGTTCTCTGCCTATATAGATATTCTGTGCAACCGTAAGGTGGTTCATCATATTGAGTTCCTGATGTATGATGCCGATCCCGGCTTCCTGAGACTCTCTTATATTAGCAAAGTTAACCTGCTTTCCGAAAAGCTCAATTGTTCCGCCGTCTCGGGAATGAATACCGCATAAGACCTTCATCAGCGTGGATTTTCCGGCTCCGTTTTCGCCCATAAGTGCATGAACCTCGCCGGCCTTCAACTCAAAACTTACACCTTTCAAAGCATGCACCCCTGAAAAATGTTTATCGATATTTGTCATTTTGAGAATAACATCGTTCACTATTTCTTTCACCCGATTCGTTTTAATTGTTCTGTATATTTATATGCTACCTGATATCATTTCTTTAATCAATGAATAATTTTGTTAATTTTATGTAGCAAGATTGTACAATTTCTGTAAAAGTGGTACAATATGGTATAAGTAAAGGAGTGGTCACGGTGAACGCAATTCACAGATACGACAGCAAAGAACGGCAGCATAATCTGCTGAAGAATAATGCTTCTTTTAAATTAAAACCAAAGCTTTTATATTCCGGGACCCTGTCCAAATGTCAGGGCTGGCGGGACGAAAGCCATAAGCACGACTTTCTGGAGCTGATGTTCATTACGGACGGGAGCGGCAGCATTACGGTATCCGGTAAAAGTTTTACCGCCGGCAAAGGAGATTTATTTGTGTACAACGCCGGGGCATTACACCATGAAATCAGCAGTACGCAGACGCCTCTGGAAGCCTGCTTTATGGCAATAGACGGTCTTGAAATTACCAATCTTCCCAAAAACCATCTGTTGCCCTCTGATGTGGACTGCTGTCAGCATGTCGGTAAAATGTTCGACGATTTCAGCCAATATTTTACCATTATTATAAAGGAATGCCGGGAAAAGGAACAATTTTACACAGAACTTGCCCAGAGTGCGGCAAAAGCGATCATTATGCTCCTGTTCCGGCTGATGAACCAGACACTGGAGACGGATAAATACCTGGAGGTCAACAGTGTATATGATGCTGCAAAGGCATATATTGACGAAAACTATCTGGAAAATCTCAGTCTGGATGAAATAGCGGCAGAATGTCATGTAAACAAGTACCATCTCTCTCATATATTTGCCAAAGCACATGAGATGTCCGTGGGACAGTATATCTCCGAGCTGCGTTTGAAGGAAGCCCAAAGGCTGCTGCGCACTACCAGACTGCCTGTAAATGAAATCTCCGGAATGGCGGGCTTTCACGATGTAGGTTATTTCTGCAGAACATTTAAAAAAGCTTTCGCCTGCACACCTACTGCATACAGAAAAAAAGCTTTTGAAACTCCATTATTATAATGCTTGTGATGCCGGCCAAGTCTTACAAAAAACTTGTAATTTTCAGACAGGGGGTCTGACCCCTGTCCGAAAAAATTAATAATTCATACCATACTCCAGGGCAACCATTTCCTCCGGAATGAGGCCGTGCTTTCTGGTCGGAAGTACGCTCTTAAGGGCGTGCTCAAAATTCGATTCGGAAATCACACCGGTTTCCCCTATAAATTTACCCAGCAAAATGACACCGGCGAAGGTAGGGTTTCCCATCTCGTAGGCATGGGTTGTGGCCGGCAGGGAGAACACCTTCAGATCCTGCCGTTTGGGCATAACAGGTACCAGCGAGCTATCCAGAATAACAAGCCCGCCGGGCACCAGCATGTCTTCAAACTTCTCAAGAGAAGGCTGGTTCATTACGATCAAGGCCGTTGCGGCGCTGATAATAGGCGAGCCTACCGGTTCCTCCGAAATAATAACATTGCAGTTGGCCGTGCCGCCGCGCATCTCCGGACCATAAGAAGGAAGCCAGGATACATTCTTTCCCTCGTGAAGCCCTGCGTAAGCCAATATTTTACCCATAGACAGAATTCCCTGTCCGCCGAAGCCGGCAATAATAAGTTCCTGATCCATGGTTACACCTCCAAATCTTCGCCCTTGTATACACCAAGGGGATAATGAGCCATCATGTTCTCCTGAAGCCACGCAATAGCCTTATCCGGAGCCAGTCCCCAGTTCGTAGGACAGGTGGAAAGCACCTCTACAATGGAGAAGCCCAGGCCTGCCATCTGAACCTGAAAGGCCTTTTTGATCGCCGCTTTCGCCTTTTTGATGTTGGGTACGGTATCGACCGCGACTCTGGCTACATATACAGCGCCCTCTAAAGTAGAAAGCATTTCACATACCGGCACGGGATATCCGTGAAGCTCCGGCTTTCTGCCAAAAGGTGTTGTGGTCGTAACCTGTCCGACCAGCGTCGTAGGCGCCATCTGACCGGAGGTCATGCCGTATATGGCGTTATTTACAAATATGGTAGAAATCTTTTCCCCTCTGGTAGCCGCATGTACGATTTCGGCCGTACCGATGGCCGCCAGATCGCCGTCTCCCTGATAGGTAAACACCTGCTTGCCCGGAAGGGAGCGTTTCAGTCCCGTAGCAACAGCCGGAGCTCTTCCGTGAGCGGCCTGCACCATATCGCAGTTAAAATATAAATAGTTATTATAAGTACATCCCACAGGCGATACGCCTACTGTGCTGCCTTCGATGCCCAATTCGTCAATTACTTCCGCAATAATACGGTGGATAATTCCGTGGGTACATCCCGGACAGTAGTGAAGGGAAGTATCAACCAGCGCATGCGGTCTTTCAAATACTATACTCATTTTAAATCACCCTTCCCTTTCTTAAGCCTTCGCTATTTTACGAACCAGATCCAGAATATCCTTCTGGTCAGGTACATGTCCGCCGGTGCGGCCGTGAAACTCCACGGTGTTCTTGCCGTTAAGTGCCAGACGCACATCCTCAAGCATCTGCCCTGTGCTCATTTCCACACACAGGAAACCCTTGGGAGTATCCGCATACTGCCGGAACGCCGCAGCAGGGAACGGCCATAGGGTAATGGGTCTGATCAAGCCCACTTTGATCCCCTCTTTAGCGGCCTCTTTAATAACATTTTTCACAATTCTCGCCACAGTACCATAGGCAGTTACAATGACATCGGCACCGTCACAGTTGTAGGTTTCAACCATGGTGTGGTTGGCTTCCACGTCCCGGTACTTGGCCTGAAGCTTATTGTTATGTGCTTCCAGTTCATCCGGATCGATATATATGGAGGTTATGTAGTTGTGCTCCCGCTTCATTTCAGATCCGCATGCCGCCCAATCCTTGGTTACCTTTACAATCGGCTCCACATCCCTGAATTCAACAGGCTCCATCATTTGCCCCATGTAGCCGTCTCCCATGACGACAACGGGATTCCTGTACTGGTCTGCCAGATTGAACGCTTCCACAACCAGCTCATACATCTCCTGTACACTGCTGGGTGCCAGTACAATCAGGTGATAGTCACCGTGTCCGCCGCCCTTTACGATCTGGAAGTAGTCGCACTGTGCGGGTAAAATGCCTCCCAAGCCCGGGCCTGCTCTCACGATGTCCACAATGACCATCGGCAGTTCAGCCCCTGCGGAATAGGAAATCCCCTCCTGTTTTAAACTGATTCCTGGGCTGGAAGAAGAGGTCATTACTCTTACGCCTGCACTTGCAGCTCCGTATACCATGTTAATAGCGGCAACCTCGCTTTCCGCCTGTACAAACGTTCCGCCTATCTGTTCCATTTTCTTGGCCATATAATGCGCAACCTCAGTCTGAGGTGTGATCGGATATCCAAAATAATGCCGACAGCCTGCCCGCAAGGCAGCTTCGGCAATGACTTCATTTCCCTTCATTAAAAGCTTTTCGCCCATTTTGCTGTTTCCTCCCTTACTGCCTTATTTTTCCACAGTGATGACACAGTCAGGACACATGGTCGCGCAAAAAGCACAGCCGATACACTTGTCCATCTCGTTTACACCTGCCGGATGAAAGCCCTTTGCATTTAAAATGTCTTCCCTGATCAAAACAATCTTCTTCGGGCAGACACCTACGCAAAGCTTACACCCCTTACATCTATCCTCTCTGAATGTTACCTTTGCCATCCTACAAAACCTCGCTAACAAAAAATAAAATGTACAAAATCAAGTATAGCACCGACATAAAAATTATTCAACAATCAGTATGCTTATTTTACCTCCTGGGAATATTAAACACATCGGCAGGGGGTCTGACCCCTGTCCGGTCAAGGAGGTTTATAAAATGAAAAAATTAACACTCAAGAACAGGAAAGCAGCGATTATAGGCTGCGGCTTTGTCGGCTCCGCCACGGCCTTCTGTCTGATGCAGAGCGGCCTTTTTTCGGAACTGGTGCTGCTGGATGTGGACAAGGAGAAAGCAGAGGCCGAGGCTCTGGACATTTCCCACGGGATTCCCTTTGCCGGACACATGAAAATTTACGCCGGCACATACGATGACATACCGGATGCCGCAATGATTATCGTCACCGCAGGCGCGGGACAGAAGCCCAATGAGACAAGGCTGGATCTGGTCCACAAGAATGTGGAAATCTTCAAAAGCATTATCCCGGAAATTTCCCGCCGGAGCTATCAGGGCATCCTGCTGATTGTCTCCAATCCCGTGGATATTCTGACCTATGCGGCTGTCAAGCTCAGTAAAATGCCGGAGAACCGCGTCATAGGCTCCGGCACGGTGCTGGACACCGCCCGGTTAAAATACGAGCTCGGCGAGCATCTGAGTGTAGACTCCCGCAGCGTTCACGCCTTCATCATCGGCGAGCACGGGGACAGTGAAATCGCAGCCTGGAGCAGTGCAAATATTTCCGGGGTCACGCTGAACCGTTTCTGTGAAATGAGAGGACATTTTCACCACGATGAGTCTATGGACGAAATTGCGGAAACCGTTAAGAACAGCGCCTACGAAATTATTGCCAAAAAGCGGGCCACCTATTACGGCATCGCCATGTCCGTTAAAAGAATCTGCGAGGCCATTGTCAAAAATGAAAAGAGCGTTTTACCGGTATCCGGAATGGTGCACGGCATATACGGAATTGACGGAATCGCGCTGAGTATGCCTGTGGTGGTAGGGCTGGACGGAATCGAGACCCATGTGCCCATTTCTCTGGACAAAGAAGAGCAGGAACAGTTGAAAAAGTCCGCTGATTTATTAAAAGAGATAGCCGAAAGCCTCAATATATGATATAAATATATGGACAGCCAGAAGGAGGTTTCGCAAATGGAAAAATCAAAAAAAGTCTCGGAATCAATAACAGAACAAATACAAATCGTAATGCCGGAACAGATCAACGGTTTCAACCGTCTTTTCGGCGGCAAGCTGGTAGAATGGATGGATGTGGTGGCGGCAGTTGTGGCACGGCGTCACTCAGACTGCAATGTGACTACCGCATCCATAGACAGCCTGCATTTTAAAGCGCCCGCCTATGTAAACGACACCATGGTGCTGCAGGGGCGGATCACTTATGTGGGAAATACCTCTATGGAAGTGCGTGTGGACGCCTATACCGAAGCCCTGGGCGGACAAAAGCATCTTGTAAATACCGCGTATTTTACATTAGTGGCTCTGGATGAAAATGAGCGGCCGGTAAGGGTGCCCCGGCTCATCTGCGAAACGGATGAAGACGAGGAGGAGTTCAAGGCCGGCGCCAAGCGAAGGGCACACCGCCAAAGCACTACCGTTTACGGATAAACCGGTTAACTGCCTTCAGCACCAGCAGCATGAAGGGCAGACATACCGCAATAAGGCATCCCATCATTACTGCCATGGTAATGCTGATTCGGGTAAAACCGAAAAACCAGTTAAACAGGATAAAGCCCACGCAGAAGAGCCCCAGCATTGTCCAGAACAGCGCCCGCCTGATCCAATTAAAAGGCAGACAGGTCTTAAACAAAACGCAAAACATGTTAAAAGCCGTGATCAGGACAGACAAGGTGGAAACCTGCTGATGGCTGAGCCCGAACACAGGCCCCAGACATACGGTGAGTAGTACGCCCAGGGCCACTGCAGTGCCGCCGGGCAAAGCCTTCTGTATGACTTTGTATATGAACTTTCCCGAAATCCGTTCTTTATTGGGCTCCAAAGCCAGCACAAAGGAAGGAGCTCCCACGCACAGCGCACTGATGAGTGTAAGCTGTATGGGCTGGAACGGATAGGGCTTCGGGAGAATCAGAAATACCAGGGCCAATATAAAGGAAAAGATTGTTTTTACCAGAAATAGGGAGGCTGAGCGCTGTATATTATTGATGGCCCGCCTGCCCTCTGCCACAATTTTGGGCATAGAGGCAAAATTGGAATCTAAAAGCACCAGCTGGGATACCTGTCTGGCCGCATCGCTGCCTCCTGCCATAGCCACACTGCAGTCAGCTTCCTTCAGTGCGGGGACATCGTTCACGCCGTCCCCGGTCATGGCCACTGTGTGCCCCGCTTTCTTTAATGCTTTGATCAGCAGGAGCTTTTGCTGTGGGGTAACTCTGCCGAACACCGTGTACTTCCCGGCAGCCTCCTCCAGCTGGCCGTCCGTGAGCTGCGAGGCATCAATACAGCAGTCGGCATTTTTCAGCCCCGCATTGCCCGCCACAGAAGCTACCGTCTCCGGATTATCTCCCGATATCACTTTGATGGTTACGCCCTGTTCGCTGAAAAATTTCAGGGTCTCATAGGCCTCAGGTCTGATGACATCGCTGATTACTGCCAACGCCAGAGGGTGCAGGTGATCCGGAAGTTCTCTGTCTTTAAAATCCTCTTCTGAGTGGGCCAACAGCAGCACCCGCCGTCCCATGTCGGCATATTTTTTTATTTGGGCC
>CBCSVZ010000018.1:0-9906 GCA_965143695.1 uncultured Oscillospiraceae bacterium | reverse complement strand
GCCAGTCAACTTTAAGGTGACAATATAGTTTCCGTAGGGGGAAATACTGATAATGTCATGGTAAGTGATGCTACCCTGGGGAATGCCGGCACGAAGGCCGCCTGCATTTTCTATGGCTACATCTGCGCCGGTGGCGTTAAGATAAGCTCCTGTCACGATACGTCCGATTTCCTGTTCCTTTGTGCGGATTTCCCCCCAGGAGTATGGGTATTCCCGACTGCTGGAGCCTATCTGGGTATCCAGTATGTCGGCCTGTCGTTCTTCAATCAGGGAGATTTGTTCTGCGGTTTGTTCGTCAAATGTTTCCTCTATATTTTCCGCGGTCAGCTGTGTACCGGTTACAGCCTTTGCTTTTCCGGTCTGGGAATCATAGGAGACTTTCAGTACGCCGATGGCCTGAAAGTAATGTCCTGACTGTGTAACATAGACCGGCTCTCCGTCCAGGTTGCTACAACTTTCGTTGATCAGTTGATGCTCATGTCCGGCAATGACGATATCAATTCCTCTTGTATTTTTCGCAAAGGCTTTGCAGTCGGCCAGATGGCTCAGTGCAATGACGATATCACATCCCGCAGCGCGCAGGGATTCTGCCGTTTCGCTTGCTTGTCGGGTTTCCTCCAGAAACTTAAGTCCCTCAATGTTTTCGGGAGCTTTGGAAGCTGCAAAGGCATCGTCGGTTACACCCAGCACACCTACTTTGAGCGTGCTGCCGTTGTCGGCTGTGATTTCCTTGATCAGGTACGGTTCTTCAAAATATGCGGAACCGTCATCAGCTTCAATATTACAGGCAAGGATCTTAAAGTCTTGCTCACGATCCCATTCCTTTATCTGCTCAGCACCGTAGCTGAAATCGTGATTACCCGGAACAACGGCATCGTATCCCACAAAATCCATCAGCTGTGCAATGGATTTTCCCTGTTCAATTGTCGCGAAGGCCTGTCCGTGGAAGGTATCTCCGGCGTCCAATAGCAGCTGTGCGTCATAAGCGTCTGCCACGGACTTCAGCTTTTCAAATCCGAGCTGTCCTCTGCCGGTAGCTTTGTAATATCCGTGAATATCGTTTGTATGGACGATATAGAAGAATGTTTCCTCTGAGCCCGGCTCCTCTGCAAAAGCAGGAAAGACGCTTGTCAACAGCAAACTGATACTGATAAAAATCAATAAAAACTTTTTCATAATACAGTACTTCTTTCTGTGTTGTTTTCAATGCACTTTTACCATAAATTACAGAAGAAGTCAATTGGGAATGTATGTGTGGGAAGAGCAAGAAAATAATAAGTAAATACTCCCTGCACTAACAGGATCAAGCTTTTTCCAATCTTGAAACAAAAATACATCCGTCACAAAAGCGGAATGTCCTTAACGGAGCAATATGAAAACCGAATAGGATAAAATAACCAGGGGCTGTCGTACTGTTATAGCACGACGGCCCCTTGCTGTTTATACACGATTTATTTTTCCGAGATAGTACCTTGGCTTATCCTGCGTTTTCTTTCCGTATTCAATAGCTTCTGTAGGGCAGCCCGCGATACAAGCCATACAATGGGTGCAGTTTTTTTCATGATAGTTTACCGCCTGCGATAGCCCTGCGGCATCACAACAGAGTCAAAGCCAAGCAGAAAAAATGCTTTTGTTACCACATTTTTTCAACATGGCTGACAGTCAGCCACGGAGTAGCTGCACAGGTGCCGATAAAATACGCCTGATGCGTATCACTGCTTAACTGTATGGCAGTATAACACAACATGAAAAACTCACGGTAAGCTGATAACCGTGTTCTCATTCTCAAACTTTTTGAGTGCCTACTTTTCTGCAGATAGTTGTTTTGTATAGCGTGTCATCATTACTGCTACAAAAATCGCAACGATCAGTTCCGTCAGGGGCATAGCAAACCAAATGCTGTCTGCCCCGGCAACTAGCGGCAGCAGATAAATCAAAATACCGCTGATCACAGCACCCCTTGACACCGATACAACAAAAGAAGTCGATGACTTCATCAGCGCTTGGAAATAGTATGTCGAAAAAATATTGAGCGGCAGGAGCAAAAAGGAAATACCGTAGCCGCGTATGATAGCAGGCGCTATTTTTAATATATCCTCTGTCGGCGTCATAAATATGTGGACAAAAAGCTTGGGAGCAAATTCCGCAAGCGCCGCCCAAATCAGACCGAATACGGCAGCTGTTCCTAAGGCGTATTTTAAAATCTCACGAATCCGTTTGCCTTGGTGTGCGCCGAAGTTTGTGGAGATAATCGGCTGTGACGCCTGACCGATACTATAAGCACAGCATTGGACAAAGGTACTGATGTTGATAATGATACCGTAAACGGACAGCGCATCCGTGCCCAAATAATGCAAAATCTGACGGTTGAACAGCATGGTCAGAATTCCCATCGCTACATCAATGAAGAAGGTGGAAAAGCCGGTTATGCTGATGGATTTCAACATGGAAAACAGCTTTGTCGGTCTTTCAAGCCTCAGGGTGTTCCGTTTGCCGAAAAAGTGGGTGAGCATAATAATCAGGGAGAACACAGAGCCCATAACGGTAGCAAGACCCGCTCCCATAACGCCCATATCTAAAGCAAATACGAAGAACCAGTCTCCGAAAACATTGAAAATACCGCCGAACAATACGGATTTTGTTGCAAGTCCCGGATTGCCGTCATTGCGCAAAAACGCCGCCATAAGCTGCGTCAAAAGAAAGCTTGGTACGGCAAATTTTACAGGGAAGAGATAGCGCCTCGCTAACGGGAGCAAAGTTTCTTCCGCACCGAAAAGCATCAGTAGCTCGCGGTCAAAGAAAATGATTGCAATCCAAGAGATGACCGCCAAAATTACCGTGCCTATCAAAGCGGCTGTAAAGTATTCGTTTGACTTTTTGCGGTTTTGTTCCGATTCCCCGCGTAGGGTACTGAAGAGGACAGAGCCGCCGATTCCCATAAGCAGTCCTAAGCTGTAAATTATATTCCAAATCGGACTGACGACAGCCAAAGCCGCCGTTCCGTTCGGTCCCTGATACTGACCGACCATTGCCATATCGACCACGCCGTAGATGGACGAAATCAGCGCGCTGCCGAAAGCGGCAGTCAGATACTTAAAATACAGCGGTTTGATTTTTTCGGTAAGAAAGTTGTTGCTTCCGGTGTTTTTCATTGCTTGTTCAGGCATACGCAACCTCCTTTACCTGTAAATGATGCCTTTTCGTTCAGAGACTTTTTTCAGGGTAACCGCAACAATCAGCACAAGCACTTCATAGATACCGAAGGTGTGCCATACGACCGCACTCCCGAACAGTTTCGGCAAAAGTGTTATTATCAGCGAATTCATCACAAGGCTGCGCACAATGTTGAGGGCAATTGCCTGGCCGGAGCGCTTGGTGGAATAGAAATAAGCGGAAAGCATACTGTTGACACTTCCTACAATAAAGCCCCAGCAGTATTTCCACATATGGATTGCCGTAAATTCAAGCGTTTCGGCGTCTGCACCGAACAGTTTGCAGAGAAAGTGTGGGAAAATCACATAGATTGCCACGCAAAGGGTACTGCCTATGACACTGATCAACTGCCCTGCGCGGTAATAGTGTTTCAGATTGTCGTCTTCTTTTGCGCCATATGCCTGGCCGAACAGGGGCTGCATACCCTCTGATGCGCCGAAGAATACCGCCATGGTGAAAGAGGACAGATAAGAGATAATAGCAAACGCGTTGATACCGATATCTCCGTAAGCGGCCATCAGGGTGTAGTTCATACAAAGGGTTGTGACAGGCGTGGAGAACTGGGCGATGGCTTCGGGCAGTCCCCGAAAAGCAATTTTGCGAAACAGCTTCATCTGCGGCTTGTATTTCTGAATACGAAGGCTGCCTTTTTTTAATACATAATGTGTTAATGCCACCAACAAACCGGCGGTCTGCGAAATGCCGGTTGCGACAGCTGCTCCCATAACACCCATTTGCAAAGGAAACACAAACAGCCAGTCAAGGAAAATATTCAGCGATGTACTGACAACATTCGTAACCGCTACAAGTCCGGGAGAACCGTCATTACGGCAGAAAGATTGCAGATTCAGCGAAAGCGCATTCGGAATCGCCAAAATACATATTCTCGGACAAGCGGCAAATAGCTTTCCGACGCGCCGAGCAGACTGCACACTGCGCCAGTAAATACAGAGCCGGACAGGGTAATCAGAATACCGAAAATCAGGTTCAGGGTAAATGAGTGCATGAAAGCGTTCTGTGCGCCTGCTTTATTACCGCGTCCGAATCGGATAGCCGTAATCGTAACGCCGCCGATACTGGCCATTGCATTGAGCGCCTGAGCGAGTAAAACAAAGGGCAGAGCCAGATTGACCGCACCGAGCGCCTGACTCCCGGCGCCGTTGCCGACAAAAATACCGTCTACGACAGAAAACAGAAACACGCAGGCATTTGCTAAAATTGCCGGTGCTACATTTTGAAAGATCACTTTTCTTCTTGAAGATGCCATTATTTTTCACCCCTCTTTATTCCTGACCGAACCAAAGCTTTACATACTCCGCAACGGCAGGAATCAAAGCTTTGATTTCCTTGCCGGAAGTATTGATACAAAGATGATAGGACTCTTTTCTGCCCCAATCTTTTTCGCAAAACAGAGATCGGTATGCGGCACGTTCTTTATCAATTTGCTTCATTTTCTTTAGCAGTTCTTTTTCCGAGAAATGTTCGTTTGCATCGGCACGCTTCTTGCAGCGATTAAGCTTTGATTGCTGATCGGCATAAACAAAGATGTTCATAGGATTCATTTCTCGTAAAACAATGTCTGCACAGCGCCCTACAATCACGCAGTCGCCTTGCTGTGCAAGCTCTTTAATCAGTTCGTGTTCAGAGACAGCAATGGAAACGGATTGTTGCGTCATCGGATGGGGCGCAATCAGGCGGTGCGCTATGGTGGCAGGATAGAACACACGAATATCTTTCTCCGAAACATGAGAAATATAGTTTTTATCAAAGCCATATTTCTCTGCCACCATATCCATAATTTCATGGTCATAGCACGGGATTCCGAGAGCGTCTGCCAAACGCTTTCCAATCTCCCGTCCGCCGCTGCCGAATTCCCTGCTGATTGTAATGATTTTCATAACCATACCTCCATTTTAGATTTGATTTTTATAACAAAGCGCTCGGTCATTTGAGAAAATAACCGAGCGCACCCGACATCTTTTTCGACCTTGCGGCTGCGGCCGCAGATCCTCCGATGATTTATTTAACTGCCAAAAACACAAAAAAGCCGGATAAGTCATACAGGCGTCTCAGCCTGTTGCCTTATCCAGCTCATCATTTCTACTGAATGATTTGCCCTCCGAGCAAGCATGATATATTGTACTCAAAAATGTCATTTTGTCAAGTTCTTGAGTTATAGAGTTTCCGCAGTTTTGTTCGGCTGTATCTGTTTAATCGCGATATTTTGCATACTCCGATGCAGTTTTACCAAAATCGAAGCTTTGCCCATTGTCTACAATTATCTTTTCCACAAGAACATTCCCCTTTTTTCTCGGATTACTTATCTCACTGTATCATAAGAAAATAAAGAAGTCAACGCCTTTACAGCAATCGACTTCTTTCAGAAAATGGTGGAGCATATGGGATTCGAACCCACGACCCCCACACTGCCAGTGTGATGCGCTCCCAACTGCGCTAATGCCCCACAACTATTTATGATATGAATATAGCATATCATATGTCTTCGGTAAAATCAATCCCTTCCCGTTAAACTTTCCTTTTACCAACCTTGTACCGGATACTGAACAGGAGCATGACCAGCGGAAATATGACCGCCAGTAGCAGTCCGGCTCTGAGGTTATCGCCGAACAGTCCGGCAACCAGGCCCACAGCAGTGGGACCTCCGGAACAGCCCAGATCTCCTGCCAGTGCCAACATGGCAAACATGGCAGTGCCGCCCTTCGGGAATTTTTCAGCAGCAATGCTGTACATGCCCGGCCACAGGATTCCCACGGAGAATCCGCACAGTGCGCAGCCTGCCAGAGAGAGCAGGGGAACAGGGGACAGGGCTGCCAACAGATAGGAAATCACGCAGAGAATACTGCTTCCTATAATAAATGACATCAGGTCGAATTTGTGGCTGAACCTGGCGTAACATACCCGCGATGTGCCCATGAGTATAGAGAAAAGGCAGGGGCCGGCAAGGTCGCCCAGTGCTTTGGAAATACCCAGGCCGCTTTCTGCAAAGGCCGAGGCCCATTGATTCATGGCAAGCTCAGAGGCTCCTGCTGCAAACATCAGGATGATGAACAGCCAAAATGCCTTTCGGGTGAAAAGTTCTTTCAGTGTCATGCTGTCGCCGTCTTCCGTAAGTGTGGCGATGGGCACCAGGGTAAAATACAGCCCGTTCGCCAAAGGAAGTATTGCCCAAATAAGTGCCAGTATGGGCCAGCTGCCCTTGCCAAAGAAATACAGGAACAGGGTGGAAACAAATATTACAATAACAGTCCCCCAACTGTAGAAGGAATGGAGCAGGCTCATTACGGCGGATTTGTTGTCCGTAGGGCAGGCCTCTACCATGGGGCTTACCAGAACCTCGATCAGTCCTCCGCCTACGGCGTAGAGTATTACGGAAATCAATAGTCCGATAAAGGGATCGCCCAGTATCCCGGGGAGCACTGCCAATCCTATCAGTCCCAGTCCCGCGGACACATGCGCGCCGATAATACAGGCTCTGTAACCGATTCTGTCGGCAAATTTTGTTGAGAGAAAGTCGATCAGAAGCTGCGTGAGAAAATTAACGGTGATCAGCAGCGTTATCTTTTCCAGCGGGATACCGAAAGAATCCCTGAATATCAAAAAAAGCAGGGGGGCAAAGTTATTAACGATTGCCTGGGTGATATATCCGATACAGCTGGCGGCCAATGTGTGTTTATAGCTTAATTTTCTCATACTTCATAACCTCGCTTACAGGCCGGAATTATACCATTGTCGGGTACAGATATGCAAGAGTGGCTCTTTGTCAAAGCAGACGGAAGCGGTTCTTTTCATAATCCAGAATTCCTTCCTTCTTCAGCTTGCTGAGTTCGTTGGAAAGTGCGCTGCGGTCCACGCAGAGGTAGTCTGCCAGTTCCTGTCTATTGAAGGGTACGGTGAAATCACAGTTTCCCTGTTTCTGTGACACATCGGAAAGATAGGAAAGGATTTTGTCGCGGGTACGCCTCTGAGAAAGATGCTCTATTTTACCCGTAAGCGCCAGATTTTTCTCCGCCAGCACGGACACCAGATTCTGCACCAGCCGTGTATGGTATACACATCCGTCGGAGCAGGGTGTTAAAATGCGGTTGGTATCAAAGAACAGCACGGCGCTGCTCCGGACGGACAGCACTTCGACCTGTAACTCCTCTGCCTGAAAGCAGGCGTAGGCTTCCCCAAACAGCTGGCCGGGATGGACCTCCGTCAGAATCGTGCGGTTGCCCCAGTAGTCCTCTTTTATAATGTGTACGCAGCCGGAAAGAACCAGACCCATGGACTTTATACGGTCGCCGCTGCGTAAAATATATTCGCCTTTGGTAAAAGCTTTTTCCGCCGGAGACAGACATTTTAACACCAGGCAGATCTCTTCGCCCTTGATGCCGGTAAAAAGCTTGGACTGGCGCAGTACCTTCAAATCCTTTTTCAAAAAAATCACCTTTTCAAGTTGCGTTGTAAAAACAACAGAAATGTTGTATGCATTACACTATAATATACACAGACTTTCAAGTCAATAATATAAAAAGGAGTACCAAAATATGGAAAGAAAAATTATTTACATAGACGAAGAAAAATGCAACGGCTGCGGCGCCTGTGCCAAAGCCTGCCATGAAGGCGCCATCGGTATGGTCAACGGCAAAGCAAAGCTCTTACGGGACGATTACTGTGACGGACTGGGAGACTGCCTCCCCGCGTGTCCCACAGGCGCGATCCGCTTTGTTACCAGAGAAGCCGCTCCCTATGACGAAGCTGCGGTGCAAAGAAATAAGCAAAAGGGCGGTGCTGCGCCCTGCGCCTGTCCCGGCATGCAGGCCAAAACGCTCAGCGGCGTTTCGCATCTGGCCCAATGGCCCGTACAGATCAAGCTGGTACCGGTCAATGCCCCATACCTTGACGGCGCGGATATTTTAATTGCGGCCGACTGTACCGCCTACGCCTGCGGAGATTTCCACAGCCGCTTTATGCGCGGCCATATTACGCTGATCGGTTGCCCGAAGCTGGACGGGATAGACTATTCGGAAAAGCTGACAGAAATTTTCAGGCACAACCGGATCAGAAGTGTTACCGTGGTGCGCATGGAGGTGCCGTGCTGCGGCGGTATGGAATATGCTGTAAAGAGAGCAGTGGAGGCTTCCGGTAAAAGTATTCCCTGTAATACGGTGATCATTTCTACCGACGGAACCGTACACGGCTGAGAGAAAAAAATATGTCAAACATTTTTACAATGTTGATACACAATTGTCCCCAAAGTTCATTTTCAGCCCCTGTTTTTCAGGGGCGTTTTTTACAAAGAAAAACGGCCGGAATGCCCGATTTACCGAGCTTCCGGCCGTTGGAGCCAATGGTGGGAATCGAACCCACGGCCTATTCATTACGAGTGAATTGCTCTACCCCTGAGCCACATTGGCAATATTCAATGCTCTGGTATTTTACCATATAGAAATTTTGAATGCAAGAGTGTATAATGGATTTGTTATGAAAAGAAGCAGAAGACCTAAAATACAAAAGCAAACCGTCCTGCTGGCAATCGTGCTCCTGCTGCTTGCAACAGCCATCCTCTATTTTGAAGTATACAGGCCCGCCATCAAAGAGTACCAAAGCCGTACGCCGTCTCCGGCGCCCACTGCTACTGCAGTGCCCAAAGGCACGGTGACCTACGGAAAGTATACCGTTGAATTCATTGATGTAGGCCAGGCGGATTGTATTTTAGTAAGCAACGGACCGGATACCATGCTCATCGACGCAGGGAATAATGAAGACGGGCCGAAACTGGTAGACTATCTGGGAACTACCGGAATTGAAGATATCGACTATTTAATAGGAACCCATCCCCATGAGGATCATATCGGCGGCCTGGACGATATCATAGAAAGCTACCGCGTCGGCCAACTGATTTTACCCGATAAGGAGGCCAATACCAAGACCTATAAGGATGTGATCCGGGCGGCTGAGGAGAAAAATCTCGCCGTGACCCATCCTTGGGCCGGGCAGACCTGGGAGGTGGGAGAGGCCCAATGTCAGGTGCTTTCCTGCCAAGCCAAGGACACAGGGGATATGAATCAATGGTCTGTAGTCATAAGAATGACCGTAGGAGATATCAGCTTTCTTTTTACCGGAGATCAGGAAAAGGCAAATGAGGAGAATATCCTGGGGGCTGGCTATGAAGTAGCCTCCACATTTTACAAGGCGGCACACCACGGATCCCGCACCGCCAACAGCGGGGACTTTGTAAATCGGGTGGATCCGGAGTATATTATTATACAGGTGGGCAAGGATAACAGCTATGGCCATCCCCACCGGGAAGCTATGGATGTATTTGAAAATACAGAGGCCCGGATCTACAGAACCGACCAGAGCGGGACGGTGATCATCGTTACAGACGGGACAAGCTGCAGTATTTCCACCTGCCACACAGATACAGACGGATAACCGTCAGAAAGAAGATATTAAAATGAAAGCAAATTACCATACACATACCTACAGGTGCAACCATGCGTCCGGCAAAGAGCGCGAATATATTGAAAACGCAATTTGCGCCGGCATGGATACCCTGGGTTTCTCAGACCATGTACCTTATCCGCATATGAAAGGCGCGTACTCCGGATACAGGATGAAGCCGGAGCTTGCCGGGGACTATGTCCGTACGCTGCGGGCACTTCAGGAGGAGTATCAGGGTAAAAT
>CBCSVZ010000017.1:0-9978 GCA_965143695.1 uncultured Oscillospiraceae bacterium | reverse complement strand
CACCTGGGAATTAAAAGCGCTGGGGGTTCTGTCCGAAGCTTATCCGGATGATTTACAAATTTTATCCGCAGATCCTTTTTACGGCAGCGTAGACTCCTATGAATATTGTCTTGATAACTGTGCCGACATTATTATTCCATGGATTGAAGAAACAGGGGATATGGTTCTGGAGGAATTGACCTTTGATGAACGGGACGGTGTGTTTTTTGACGGCATTGCCCAATATGCTGTCGGAAATTTTATTTTTCAGTTCCGGCTGGATTTTGATTCGGAGCATACAATCTCCCGCTCGGCATTTCAAACGCAGTATCAGGAGCAGGATACGGTATACGGTCTGGAGGCGGAAGACAGGGTGATTTATATCTGGCCTTCGGAACACGCAGGACCGAATCGCCCCCGGTTCCGGGGCGCCCTTTGGCTGGAAAATGCAGAAATCGAATTGGGCATTTACAGCACCCGGGAGGAAATCCCCTCGGAAGAGGCAGATCTGAGCGTATTGGAGGACTTCCGCTTTCTTACGGTGGAGGAAATCCGGACATTGCATCAGGGGGCGCTTTTCACTGTCGTCTGCCTCGAAGGAAGTCCGGAACAGATCCAACAGGAATTTTTTTGGGAGGATCCCGAATATTTTACCTGCGAGACAACGGACTCCGGGGAGCTTGCACCGGAAATGCTGCAGGCCTCCGTTCCCTGTCCCCGGAAAACAGAGAGTTTTTCTTTGGAGTGGCTTTGCCGTATTCAGGAACTGGATTGCTATGCAGTATGCTATAACATCGAAGGCCTGAGATATTTATTTTTAGTACAGACAGATCCGGAGGAAGGTGCGCCCAATTACATGAGGGTGGATTTTATCCGCCGGCATCCCGGATACACCCAGTACACGACGCAGGAAACGGGAAATTACGTTTATATATGCGGCAATGAGGAGGCGGCCTTCCCGGAGTATCTGTATACAGGTCTGCTTTTCTCAACGGATCGGCTGGCAACGGTAAAGATCCTGCGGGATCCGGACGGAGCTCTGACAGACGCGGATCCGGAAAGTCTGAAAAACTTTGACTTTCTGCCTGTGGGCGACATTTTACAGATGTGCAGCAGCATGGGGTCTGACCCCTGTCCGGCGTAAAATTTTCCTTGCCAGAACCCTGTTTTTATGCTACACTGAATAACAAGATAATAAGTACGGAGGTGCATTAAACATGGTTAAAGTTTATTACGGCAAGAAGGGCACAGGAAAGACAAAGCACATGCTTGATTCTGCTAACGGTCTGGTTGCACAGTCTAAGGGAAATGTTATCTATATTGATGACAGCGACGAGCTGAAGCTGAAGCTGGATCACAACATCCGTTTTGTTAATATTCTGGACTACCCTGTTCAGGGTGCCGAGGCCTTTCTTGGATTTATCTGCGGAATCGCATCCCAGAACTACGATATTGAAACGATCTTTATTGAACTCAGTAAGTTCTTCGAGGGCATCGACAAGCTGTCCAAAGAGCACACTGTGGACTTCTATATGAGTATCAACGGTGACGAGAGCAATATTCCCGAGTTCATTAAGCAGTATATCTGATTCCATGCACAAAGTACACGGACTGCTTCAAGGTCATATTGAAGCAGTCCTTTTGATTATTAAAGGAAATGTCGACACATGACGGCGGAAGTCTATTTACTGCAAAGCAATGCAGCAATTGAAAGAACATACACATATAAGGTGCCGGGGACGCTGCAGAGCCGGGTAAGTCCCGGTGTGTTTGTCAGTGTGCCCTTCGGCGTACACAACGGCGCGAAAAGTGCGGTGATATGGACCGTTTCTCCGGAAGACAGTTCCGGGACAGAGCAGAAATACAGGATCAAAGAGATTCATTCCGTACAGGATATTTTACCGCTGACGGAGAAGGAAATGCTGCTGGCGGAGAAAATGCGAAAGCTCTACCTGTGCCCTATGGGGGACTGTGTAAAATGCTTTATGCCGCCCGAGGGAGGGAAAGGCCGCAACTGTAATTTTACACTGTTACAGTATCCCATCGGGGAAACCGACCGAGTAATCGCGGAGGGCGGCTTCCGAAATATTGCCCAGATAAAGGTTTTGGAGTATTTGCGGGACGAGGGCGGCAGGGCTCCGTCCAGAGAGATCATGCAAAATATCGGCTGCAGCTCCTCTGCGCTGAAAACCCTGGAGAAGCGCGGCTATGTCAGGACCGAGAAGGGACATGCCCAAGCCGCCGGAACGCCGATCCCGGAAAGCGATATCCGGTATCCTGCCCGAGAGCTTACGCCGAAACAGCAGGAGGCCTATGACATTGCGGCAGCGGCGTTGGACTCCCCGGATTTCCGGGAGCTGCTGCTTCACGGGGTGACCGGCAGCGGTAAGACGGAGATTTATTTGCACTTGATAGAAAAGGTGCTTTCCCGGGGCGGCAAAGCCATTGTACTGGTGCCCGAAATTTCACTGACTCCTCAGATGTCCGAACGTTTTACCGGGAGATTCGGAAACAGGGTTGCCGTACTGCACAGCCGGCTGACAGACAGCGCCCGTGCCGCAGAGTGGAAGCGTATCCGGGAGGGGGTGGTTTCCGTAGTTCTGGGAGCCCGTTCCGCGGTATTTGCCCCCTTTGATAAGGTGGATCTGATCATTCTGGATGAAGAACATGAGCTTACCTACAAATCGGAGGAACAGCAGCCCCGCTACCATGCGGGTGAGATTGCGGTGCTTCGGGGTAAAATGGACGGGGGCACAGTGCTGCTGGGCTCTGCCACTCCTTCTGTGGAGACCTTTTACCGGGCGCAGCAGGGGCGAATCACCTATATTTCCCTTGCGGAAAGGGTGAATCAGAAGCCGCTGCCCCATGTGGAGGTCGTGGACATGCGGGAGGAGCTCAATGCAGGGGAGCGGGGCATTTTCAGCAGACGTCTGACGGCCGAACTGCAGAAGAATCTGGACAGAGGGGAGCAGTCAGTGCTGTTTGTACACAGAAGGGGCTTCTCGGGACATGTTATTTGTACGGGCTGCGGGAAGAGTATGAAGTGCGGAAAATGTAATATCCCCATGACCTATCATTCGGCGTCCGAGCGCCTGATCTGTCACTATTGCGGCAATACGGCTCCGATGCCTGCGGCCTGTCCCGGCTGCGGCTGTAAGGACTTCGACCGGCGTTCCTTTGGCACACAAAGGGTGCAGGAGGAGCTCTCGGAGCTGTTCCCGGATGCCAAGATCGTGCGAATGGACGCGGATACGACCTCCGGCCGGGAGGGACATGCCAGAGTGCTGGAGGATTTTACCAAAGGAGGCGGCGATATTCTGGTGGGAACCCAAATGATTGCCAAGGGACATGATTTCCCCAATGTTACGCTTGCCGGAGTGATTTCCGCAGACAGCCTCATTAACAGTCAGGATTACCGGGCGGCGGAGAAGACCTTCCAGCTGCTGACCCAGGTGGCGGGCAGGGCAGGAAGAGGTGAGAAACCCGGCAGAGTGCTGATCCAGGCCTTTGATATTGACAACTATGCACTGCTGGCGGCCTGTAAACAGGATTATCAGGCCTTCTACCGTGCGGAGGTCAGACTGAGACAGCAGCTCTATTATCCGCCCTTCTGTACTATGGCGGTAATCGGAGTTGTCGGTACAGATGACAGGAAGGTATTCGACTACGGGCTGGAGTGCCGCAAGCTGCTGACGGAAATTTCAGCCAAAATGTTCGGCACCGATTCCGGGGTCGAGGTAATGGGCATTACAAGGGCGGGCATCCCCAAGCTCAATAATAAGTATCGGTGGAGAATTCTGATCAAAGCCCCCAACAGGCTCACTTTATTGAAGTTATTGGAAGCCTTTCAGCCTCCCAAAGCCGGCAGCTATCTTACAGGCTTTATCAAGGACATTGCCCCGGGAAATTTGCTTTGAATTGATAAGGGGCAATGTCCTTTGGACATCTGCCCCGGGAAATCTGTTTTGAACCCTGCTTTGTATCTATTTCCATCCGCAGCAAATCAATAAAATGGGGACAGGAAAAATTATGCTACTCCAGCACCAGCTCTACCGGGCAATGGTCGGAGCCGTAGACCTCTGTATGGATGCCTGCGGATTTCAGCCGGGGAATCAGCCTGTCGGAGCATACAAAATAGTCAATCCGCCACCCTGCATTTTTCTCCCGGGCGTGGAAACGGTAGGACCACCAGGAATATATGTTCTCCATATCCGGATAGAAATACCGGAAGGTATCCGTGAAGCCGCTTTCTGTTATTACCGTAAACTTGCCCCGCTCTTCGTCCGTAAAACCTGCGTTTTTTCTGTTGGTTTTGGGATTCTTAAGGTCGATTTCCTTATGTGCCACATTCAGATCCCCGCAGAAGATAACCGGCTTTTGTTCATCCAGCTTTTTTATGTATGCCAGAAAATCATCTTCCCATTTCATCCGGTAGGGAAGCCTTGCCAGTCCGTCCTGGGAGTTGGGTGTGTACACGGTTATCAGATAGAAATCCTCGTACTCCAGCGTGATCACACGTCCTTCACGGTCGTGTTCTTCAATGCCGAGACCGTAGCTTACAGACAGGGGCTTGTGCCTGGTAAAAATCGCTGTTCCGGAATAGCCCTTTTTCTCCGCATAATTCCAATAGCATTCATAGCCTTCAGGGGTAAAATCGATTTGCCCTTCCTGAAGCTTGGTCTCCTGCAGACAGAAAAAGTCAGCCTGCTGCTCCTGAAAGCAGTCAGCAAACCCCTTCCCCATACATGCACGGAGACCGTTTACATTCCAGGATATAAATTTCATGGTCAATAATTTTCTGCCTTAATCTGGAAATACCCCTGAGGGTGATTGCATACAGCGCAAATCTGCGGTGCGGCTTTTGCAATGACAATGTGTCCGCAGTTTCTGCACTGCCACAGGGTGTCGCCGTCCCGCGAGAATACCAGACCGTTCTGAACATTGGCAAGAAGCTTTCTGTACCGTTCCTCGTGTCCTTTTTCGATGGCGCCTACCGCCTCAAATTCAGCGGCGATGTCCGGAAAGCCTTCCTCTCTTGCAGTTTTGGCAAAGCCTGCGTACATATCCGTCCACTCGTAGTTCTCACTGTTTGCGGCGTCCAGCAGATTTTCTGCCGTACTGCCGATCCCGCCCTGCAACGTTTCGTACCAGATTTTGGCGTGCTCCTTTTCGTTATTTGCGGTTTCTTCAAATATCTCAGCGATCTGCAGGAAACCGTCTTTTCTGGCCTTGGATGCGTAATACGAATACTTGCACCGCGCCTGGGATTCTCCTGCAAAAGCCGCCATCAGGTTATCGTGGGTCCTGGACCCTCTTAAATCTGCCATGGCAATTCCTCCTTTACAGGGGATAGTTTCCCAAGAGGCCGGTAAAATTATACCATATTTTACAAGGAATGTCCCGCGCTGATGCTGTACTTCATATGGCAAATTGTGCTATAATATAGCATAACGAGAAATTCAGGAGGATAAGTGATGGCCATAAGAAATATACGAACTGAGGGGGACGAGGTACTGCGCATGCACTGCAAGCCCGTCAAAGAAATCACCGACAGTGTAAAGCTCCTTATTAAAGATATGTTTGACACCATGTATGCGGCCAACGGGGTGGGACTTGCGGCGCCTCAGGTGGGGATCGTGAAGAGGATCGTTGTGATAGACGATACCGACGGCAATGTGCTGACTCTGATCAATCCTTTGTTAGAGCCTGTGGGCAGAGCCAGACAGACCTCTACAGAGGGCTGCCTGAGCCTTCCGGGATACAGCGGCCATGTAGACCGGCCGAAAAAGGTCAGAGTGACCGCGCTGGACGAGAACGGCAAGACACAGACGATCGAGGCGGAGGATATGCTTGCGGTTATTCTTTGCCATGAAATCGACCACCTTGACGGGATTCTGTACAAGGATAAGGCCTCTGAATATTTTGAGAACGGCAGTCAGGAGGAATAATGGCAGATAAGGATTTGCGTATCGCTTTTATGGGGACGCCGGATTTTGCCCTCCCCACACTGAAAGCCCTTTGCGATCATTATACCGTGGTCTGTGTTGTTACCAAGATCGATAAGCCTAAGGGCAGGGGCAACAAGCTGACGCCGCCGCCGGTGAAGGAGTTCGCCCTTGCACGCGGTATTCCCGTATTGCAGCCCGAGTCTGTAAAGACAGAGGCGTTCGTACAGGAGCTTTCGTCCTATCAGGCCGATTTGTTTGTTACCTGTGCCTACGGCAAGATCCTTCCCCAGAGCGTACTGGACCTTCCCGGATTGGGAACGGTCAATGTACATGCCAGCATTTTACCCAAATACAGAGGAGCGGCGCCCCTGTGGCACTGTGTCATCAACGGGGAGCAGGAAGTGGGCGTTACCACCATGTATACGGATATCGGCATGGATACAGGAGATATTTTACAGACAGAGAAAATGCCGTTAGGCCCCGACATGACCATGGGAGAGGTGCACGACGCGCTTGCCGAAATGGGCGGCCGCCTTATTATAAAAACGGTTGAAGCGCTCAGAAACGGCACCCTGACCCGAACCCCGCAGAATCACGCGGAGGCTACCTATGCGCCCATGGTATCAAAGGAAGACGGCATTATTGACTGGAGCAGACCGGCCGGAGAAATACACAATCTGGTAAGAGGAATGAATCCTTTCCCCGCCGCGTCTACGGTGTTCAACGGGGAGAAACTGAAAATTTTTGTGACCGCCGCGGATATGGGGCGGTCTGCCGGAAATGCAGCTCCCGGCACGGTGCTGACTGCTGATGCCGGGGGAATCGCGGTTGCAGCAGGGGAAGGCGTGGTTATTATCAAAGAATTACAGGGGCCGTCGGCGAAACGCATGACAGCGGGCGCGTATCTGAACGGCCATCCCATCAAAGAAGGTACGGTATTAGGCTGATGAAGAAAAATTTACTGGACTTATCCGGCAGAGAACTGAATATGTTTATGAAGGATCACGGCGTGGCGGCCTTTCGGGGCACACAGGTGCGCAAGTGGCTCTATCAGGGTGCAGCGTCCTTTGAAGAGATGACAGATCTGTCCAAGGATTTGCGGGCATGGCTGGACCAGTACTGCTCTACCGGGCTTTTAAAAATAAAGAGGCTGCTGAAATCCTCTCTGGACGGTACCTGCAAGTTCCTTTTCGATCTGGGAGACGGAAACTACATTGAAAGCGTGCTGATGAAATATAATTACGGGTACTCCGTGTGTATCTCTTCTCAGGTAGGCTGTAAAATGGGCTGCGGCTTCTGTGCCTCCACAGGCGCGGGCTTTGTACGGAATCTTACGGCAGGCGAAATGCTGGGGCAGGTCATTACCATCAACAGAGAACGAGGCATCCGCATCGGTCACATTGTTATCATGGGCGTAGGAGAGCCCATGGACAACTACGACAATGTGCTGAAATTTTTGCGGGAGGCACAGAAGGAGGACGGGCTGGGCATCAGCTACCGGCATATTTCCCTTTCCACCTGCGGCGTTGTTCCGGGAATCTACAAGCTGGCAGAGGAACGGCTTCCCATAACGCTGGCAATCTCCCTCCATGCGCCTTTCAACAAGCTGCGCTCCGAGATGATGCCGATCAACAGAAAATATCCCCTGGAGGAACTGATCGAAGCCTGCCGGGTCTATTTAAGGGAGGGCGGTAGACGGATCACCTTTGAATATGCTATGATATCAGATGTAAACGACGGTAAAATGTATGCCGAGGAGCTGTGCCGTTTACTGAAGGGTCTGCAGTGCCATGTGAATTTGATCCCCATGAACAGCATTCCCGGTACTGAATATGAGAAGAGCAAGCCCGAGAAAGTAGCCGCTTTCGCAAAGGTGCTTGAGGACAGAGGAATAGAAGTAACCGTAAGAAGAGAATTGGGCCGGGATATCAGTGCGGCCTGCGGACAGCTGAGAAGATCTCAGACAGAAGAGGGTGCTGACGAAAATGGTGTTTAGTGCGAAAACAGATACGGGATATATGAGGCCTCACAATGAGGACTGTTTGGGCAGCTATGTTTCCGAGGACGGCAATACCACATTTCTGATCGTCGCAGACGGTATGGGCGGAATGAATGCCGGGGAAGTGGCCAGCAGAATGCAGGTGGAGCTGTTCCTCCGGAAGGTTTCTGCTCTTGACTGCAGCGGCTGGGAGACCGACCGGCTTGCCCGTGTGGCTGAAGAGGCGATCAAGGAAGCGAACACGGCCATCTATCAGGAGTCTCTGCGCGATCCTGAAAAATACGGCATGGGAACCACTGCCGTAGTCTGCATTTTACACGGGGATAAGCTCATTACTGCAAATGTGGGTGACAGCAGGGCCTATATCAGTACCAAAAGCGAGCTCATACGGGTCACCAGAGACCACTCCTATGTGGAGGACCTGGTGAGACAGGGAGCAATCAGCTCCAAACAGGCGAAAGAGCATCCGGACAGAAATATTATAACCAGAGCGGTAGGCTGTATGGAGGATATAGAGGTTGACATCTTTATCAATGATTTCGGCAGGGACAGTGTTCTGCTCATGTGCTCAGACGGCCTTAACAACATGGTAGAGGATGATTATTTGCAGAGACTGATCCGCAGAAATAAGAATATGGATAAGCTGGCCGACCGACTGATTTCCGTAGCCAAGAAAAACGGCGGTGCGGATAACATTACTGTTATCGTGGCTCGCCGCAGCAGCGAGGTAAACCATGAGTAATTTCGCTGAGGGAAAGATACTGGATAAGAAGTACGAGATACTGGGGCTGATCGGTTCCGGCGGCATGGCCTATGTGTATAAGGCCCGGGACATCAAAACCGGTAATTTTGTTGCCATAAAGGTCTTAAAACGGGAATACTGCGACAATGAAAGCTATATTAAGCGTTTTAACAATGAGGCCGCGGCGGTAAGAAATCTCGTACACCCCAATATCGTACAGATATACGATGTGGGAAATGTGGGCAATGTACACTATATAACCAGAGAATATGTCGAGGGAATTACCCTGAAAGACTATATTGAGCGAAAGGCCTCTATCCCATGGGATGAAGCGCTGTCTATTGCACAGCAGCTTTTGAAAGCGGTGGAGGCGGCCCATGCCCAGCATGTGATCCACAGGGATATTAAGCCCATGAATGTACTGATCACCAAGGACGGAACGATAAAGCTGTCCGATTTCGGTATTGCCAAGGCTGTCCTGGGGGCCACCATTGAGGCGACCAAAAACAGCATGGGCTCTGTTCATTATATTTCCCCGGAGCAGGCCAGAGGCGGCTTTGTGGATGAGCGAAGCGACATTTACTCCATAGGGGTCACCCTCTATGAGATGGTAGTGGGGGTAGTGCCCTTCGACGGCGATTCCCATGTTTCCATCGCCCTCAAGCATTTAAGCGGCACCTTCATACCGCCCCATGACGCGGATCCGGAGATTCCTATGGGGATCAACGATTTGATCGTAATGGCAATGCGGAAGGATCCGGGGGCCCGTTTTCAGACTGCTACGGATATGCTGAGCAGGCTTGCCAGGGTTGCTGAGGATCCGGATCAGGGCTTTCTGGAGGACGCCTGTTATGATGATGACAGCGACATGAAGGTCGTAGAGGATGACGGCAGTGTCACGCAGGGCGTACCCGGACAGCCGGAGGAGCAACTGTCCGAGGACGGTCTGGGAGAGGACAATATTGAAATCTCCGTAGCGCCGGCCAAAGATATTGAAAAGCAGAACGAATATTTAAAAAAGAAGGAGCTGGCCTTTAAGATCGGATCCTATGGGCTTGCGGCCATTGCTTCGATCCTTCTGGCGGTGTTTGTCATTAAATCGGTCAGCTATGTGATCGATAAGAGCTATCTGCTTTCCAAGGCCACCTATACACTGGGAAATTATCAGGGCTATGAAGCGGTTCCCATTATCGAAATGCTGGAAGAGGAGGACATTTTTGTAGAGCAGATCCTTAAGGAGGATGACAACTATTTAGATGCGGGTTACATCATCTCTCAGGATCTGGAGCCCGGTAAGATCATGCGTAAGG
>CBCSVZ010000016.1:0-10506 GCA_965143695.1 uncultured Oscillospiraceae bacterium | reverse complement strand
TAAGATATTCTCCCACACCGGTAACAGTGCCGCCGGTACCTACGCCGGCTACAAAAATATCTACCTTACCGTCCGTATCCTCCCAGATTTCCGGACCGGTGGAGGCGCGGTGTGCAGCCGGATTGGCAGCATTGGTGAACTGACTGGGAATAAAGCTGTCGGGCGTCTCCGCGGCAAGCTCCTGTGCCTTCTCAATGGCGCCCGTCATTCCTTTGGCGCCGTCTGTCAGAACCAGCTCCGCGCCGTATGCCTTTAACAGGTTGCGACGCTCAACGCTCATGGTCTCGGGCATTGTCAGGATGATTTTATAGCCTCTGGACGCTGCCACTGCAGCAAGGCCGATTCCGGTATTGCCGCTGGTGGGCTCAATGATTACAGAGCCGGGCTTCAAGACACCCTTTGCTTCGGCCTCATCAATCATCGCCTTGGCGATTCTGTCCTTTACGCTGCCTGCGGGATTAAAATATTCCAGCTTTGCGTAGATTGTTGCCCCCAGATCCTTCTCCGTAATATAATTGGTAAGCTTCAGCAGCGGGGTACCGCCTATTAAATCTGTAATTTTGTCATAAGTTTTCATAAATCATCATACTCCTTTTCCTTATTAAATTAAAATCATATTTTCCGCATTCGTTTTGCCGGTTTCATAAACTTATACCTTCCAACATCGGAATCCGTTTCGCATTTGTTTCATTTCAGCACCTCTAAATAATTAATATAAAACCTATCGGCTTTATAGGCATTATAACAGAATGTTTTTCCTTTGTCAACCCCCTGCCTGAAAAATTTTTGGTCGGAGATTTATTCTGTTGGGCCTATTGACTTTTTATTTTTCCGAGATATAATACTTACCAAACACATAGGCGTTATGTGTTTATTTTGCTCAGAATGTGAGGTGGCTGTTTGTGATTACCCGGGAGGAAGCGTGGAAATTACTCAATGAATATAATAAGGAACCCTTTCATTTAAAGCATGGGCTTACAGTGGAAGGCGTCATGCGTTACTTTGCAGTGAAGCTGGGATACGGAGCGGAAGAAGAATTTTGGGGGATTGTAGGGCTCCTGCATGATCTGGATTTTGAACAGTATCCAGAGCAGCACTGTATTAAGGAACAGGAAATCATGAGAGACAGGGGAGTGGATGAGCGCGTGATTCATGCGGCTGCAAGCCACGGTTACGGGCTGACAGTGGACATCCGGCCTGAGCACGAAATGGAAAAGGTTCTGTATGCGGTAGATGAGCTTACGGGACTGATCGGAGCAGTGGCACTGATGCGCCCCTCCAAAAGCGTGTCGGATCTGGAACTTAAATCCGTGAAGAAAAAGTACAAGAATTTGAATTTTGCCGCCGGCTGTTCCAGAGAAGTCATAGAAAAAGGCGCAGAAATGCTCGGCTGGGAGCTGGATACTCTGATCGAAGAAACAATTTTGGCAATGCGCAGCTGTGAGAACTTGCTGAATGCTGCGGAAAAATGATAAAATAACAACTTGAATGTCGGCCGGTGCCGATGGAAAGCATTCAACCAATAAATACAACATTATAATTTAAGGAGAACGATGAAATGAACGACAGATTTGAATTGAACAAAAATCTTGCACAAATGCTCAAGGGCGGAGTTATTATGGATGTTACCACACCCGAGCAGGCTAAAATTGCCGAAGCTGCAGGCGCGTGCGCTGTTATGGCTCTGGAGCGTATACCGGCTGATATCCGTGCCGCAGGGGGCGTTTCCCGTATGAGCGATCCTAAAATGATCAAGGGGATTCAGCAGGCGGTTTCTATTCCGGTTATGGCTAAGTGCCGTATCGGACATTTTGCAGAGGCTCAGATTCTGCAGGCAATTGAGATTGACTATATTGATGAAAGCGAAGTGCTCTCTCCTGCCGATGACAAATACCACATTGATAAAACAAAATTTGATGTTCCCTTTGTCTGCGGCGCAAAGGATTTGGGTGAGGCGCTGCGCCGAATCAACGAGGGCGCTGCCATGATCCGTACCAAGGGCGAGCCCGGTACCGGAGATGTCGTACAGGCTGTCCGTCATATGCGTATGATGCAGGCAGAGATCCGCAGAATCGGCTCCATGTCTGAGGACGAGCTTTTTGATGCGGCGAAAGAGCTGCAGGTTCCCTACGAGTTGGTTTTGTATGTACATGAAAATAAAAAACTCCCTGTTGTGAATTTTGCGGCAGGCGGTGTGGCGACTCCCGCAGACGCTGCGCTGATGATGCAGCTTGGGGCTGAGGGCGTATTTGTAGGCTCCGGTATCTTCAAATCCGGAAATCCCGAAAAGCGTGCCGCGGCGATCGTCAAGGCCGTTACGAATTTTACCGACGCCAAAATGCTTGCAGAGCTTTCAGAGGATCTGGGCGAAGCGATGGTGGGAATCAATGAACAGGAAATCGAGCTTCTGATGGCGGAGAGAGGAAAATAACATGCAAATCGCGGTACTTGCCCTTCAAGGCGCTTTCATTGAACACGAGCAGATGCTTTCACAGCTGGGCGTTTCCTCCTTTGAGATCCGTCAGAGACGGGATCTGGAGCGATCCTATGACGGCCTGATTATTCCCGGGGGAGAAAGCACCGTGCAGGGAAAGCTCATGCGGGAGCTGGAAATCTTTGAACCCCTGAAAAGCCAAATAGAAGAAGGGCTGCCCGTTTACGGAACCTGTGCGGGACTGCTTCTGCTGGCGAAAAAAATTGAAAATGATGACCGGCTACATCTTGCCACCATGGACATTACCGCAGTACGCAACGCTTACGGAAGACAGCTGGGCAGCTTCTATACCGAAGAAAGCTTTCAGGGAATCGGGAAGATCCCCATGACATTTATCCGTGCGCCCTATATCCGGGCGGTATCCGGCAGCACGCAGATCCTGGCCCGGGTCAACGGCCAGATCGTTGCCGCGCGGGAAGGAAGCCAGCTTGTAACTGCCTTTCATCCGGAGCTGAACGCAGATCTGTCGGTGCACCGGTATTTTATTGAAATGATTTCTCAAAGTCAGGGAAAATAGCTTTTCTGCTTTGGCAAAGTACGAAGCCGGGGGCTGTGCGATCGGAGGCGTTTCTTCCGCCTTTCGCACAGCCCTCTCTTGCATTTTACCCCACAGCCCGTATAATAAGCCTTGGGTGATATTTTTATGTTGAAAGCAACAGAGATGACGGAGGCTTATGCAGCGCAGATTTCCGGGTGGCAATATCCGGCCCCTTACGAAGTCTACAGCATGAAAGCCAATCAGGAGGAAATCGACCAGCTGATGAACGGCCTTCATGCGGCGGTATTGGACGAAACGGGCGCGCTTACAGGCTTTCTGGCCTTTGGCTGGGCGGCACAGGTCAGGGGAGAGGCCAGCGAGCACATCTATGAAGATGAAACCTTTTCAGACATTGCCCTGGGGTTGAAGCCGGAGCTGTGCGGCAGGGGCTTGGGGATCCGTCTGGTAAAATGTGCAATCGCCTTCATTAAGGAGCTTTTCCCCGAGGACGGCGTGCGGCTCACCGTCCGAGCGGACAATCCCAGAGCCATCCGGGTGTACCGAAAGGCAGGCTTTCATGAGGCGGAGGCTTTCCTCCACGGGGACGGGGTAAAATATATCACCATGGTCCTGTAGCCGCATATAATGTAGCGAGTCAATCAATGTAAGGGGGAAACGGGCAGTATGGGTACACCGTACAGACCGAATATGGCCGGCTTTTCCGAGCGTCTCGGGCTGAAAAACGGCATCGACGATCTGCTCAAAAGGCCTGTGCCCAAGCAGGAGATCCTCTACTACCGGGAGGACGATTTCGTTGACGCTGGGCCGGTTTCACAGTATAATAAAATGATGAATACACGCACAAGGAGAAGAAGATGGAGAAGACGGTAAGACACAACCATATGATACTCACCTATGAGGTAGATGATAAGAGCGCCAACATGAAGAAATTCATGCCGGGTGAAAATAAGAACGGCTTCGGCGGGCATTTTGTGCTGCCGAATTTCAGTATTTCCGTGGCAGGGCACGGATACGGACTGCAGGAGGGAGTCAACTCCGGGGGTTCCTGTATTCCCTGGCAGTCGGAGTGTACAGGCTATGCTTTTGACGAAAAAGGCGGAGTCCTGACCTATGTACATAAAGATTTGAAACTGAAAATAGAAGTACATATGGAATTTATCCCCGGGGCCGATGTCATCAGACAGTACAACACGGTTACCAATATCGGCGAGGAGGACACGGTGCTTACGCATTTTTCCTCCATGTATGTTCCCGGCATTGCCTGCGACGGCGCGCTTCCCTGGGACAGCCCTGACAAGTATCGGATCCGGTACTGTCACAGCACATGGCAGGGCGAGGGACAGTGGAAGTGTATCACACTGGAGGAGGCGGGAATCTATTCCTGCTGTATCCATAACAACACAAACACCTTTCAGCTTTCCTCCATCGGCTCCTGGAGTACGGCCAGATTCTCCCCGGTGGTTATGCTGGAGGATATTGAGACAAATCAGATCTGGTATGCGCAGATAGAAACCTCCTCTGCGTGGCATCTGGAGATCGGACACAGAAAACAGGCCGCGGGAGAGGGCGGCCAGCTCTATATGGAAGCAGACGGGGCGGATGAGAATACTTCGGCCTGGGCACACAGACTGAAGCCCGGCGAGCATTTTACCACAGTGCCGGTTGCATACGGGTGTACCAACGGAAGCTTCGACGAGGCAGTAGAGCAGATGACGGTGTACAGAAGAGCTTATCTGAAGCCGGCTCCCGCCTGGGAAGGATACGCACCGCTGATGTACAACGACTACATGAATGCTTTGTGGGCAGATCCCACCTCCGAAAAGCTTATCCCCCTGATCGACGCTGCTGCCGAAGCAGGGGCCGAGGGCTTTTGCATCGATGCCGGCTGGTTCGGCGCCAAGGACCAGAACTGGGGCACTTCTATGGGTGACTGGATCCCCAGCGAAGACCGTTTCGGAGAAGGAGGCTTACAGGGTATTGCCGATTATATCCGCTCCAAGGGTATGCGGGCAGGCTTCTGGATCGAGTTTGAGGGCTGCTGTGAATTTGCGAAGCTCTATCAAAAGCCCGATGACTGGTTCTTAATGCGTCACGGCAAACGGGTCGGCGGAAACCGGGCCATGCTGGATTTCAGAAATCCTGAGGTGCGGGCCTTTATGCACGGTGTATTCGACAGAATGGTCGCCATGGGCTTCTCCTTTGTGAAGAATGACTACAATCAGTCTACGGCGCTGGGGGATGATAAGTATACAGAAAGTGCCGCGGACGGTCTCTTAGAGCACATTCGTGCGGTATACAGCTTCCTGGACGAGGTGCGGACAAGACATCCCGGCCTGATCATAGAAAATTGCAGCGGAGGAGGTCTGCGGGGGGACTGCGGAATGTCTTCCCACTGCCATTTCCAAAACACCTCCGACCAGGAAATTTACTGGAGATATCCTTCCATCTTTCAGGGTGTGCTGGCGAATTTTGTACCGGAGCAGACTACCGTATGGGCTTATCCCTGGCCCCTTGTGATCGGTAACGCCAAGGCGGAGCTGTCTGTTCTGCGTACTCCCGAATACATCGCCTCTATGGCGGACGGCGAGCAGACTGTTTTTAACATGGTAAACGGCTGCTGCGGCAATATGCTGCTTTCGGGACACATCGACTGTGCGGATCCCTTTAATATGGGACTCATACAGGAGGGTACTTCCTACTATAAATATATGAGGCCTTTTATTGAGCAGTCCTTTGCGGTATTTCCCATAGGCCACACGCCGATTAACCGCAGGGAGCCCCGTGTACTGGGCCTTCGGATTCCGTCTGCGGGTAAAATGTTCCTGGCTGTATGGCGGGTGGACACGCCGTCGTCTGATTTTGAAATCGACCTCAGTAAGTATTTTACCTGCATAAAAAGTATTAAAATCGGTTATCCTGTGGATTTAGGCGGTGTCACCTTTGATGCGGACAAAGAGGCCTGCAGGCTGAAGGTACATTTTACCAAAGACAGACAGGCCCGTCTCTTTGAGATTGACTACTTATGATAAATGAAATATACTAACAGAGTAAAGGAGTGGTGGTAAAATGTCTTCCGAGAAGATCACATATTTAACAGATGAAACCTTTGATGAAGTGGTTGCGAAAAGTGAGCAGCCGGTTTTTGTGGATTTCTGGGCAACCTGGTGCGGTCCCTGCAGAGCGCTGGCGCCTGTGTTTGAGAAGCTGGCGGAGTCTTCTGCATATGAGGGTAAAATTACTTTTGCCAAAGTGGATGTTGACCAGTGTCAGGAGGCAGCACAGAAAATGCGCATTATGAGTATCCCAACGCTGATTCTTTTCAAGGACGGCCTTCCCGCCGAGAAGCTGATCGGACTGCGTTCAGAGGAGGAGCTTAAGGCAGTACTTGCACCGTATATCAAATAACCTGAGGAGGATTTTCCATGAGCAATAACATTGTGTTTGCAGACGAGAAGAAGGGCTATAATAAAGAGCAGGTAAACAGATACATTGAGGATATTACAAGGCGTTACGATGCAGCCTTGGCCGCTAAGGATACGGAGCTTGCTCAGGTTAAGAAGACCCTTGAGGATACCAGAAAGCAGATGAGCGCCATTAGCGTTGAATACTGTGCCATGAAGGAGGAAAAGGACAAAATTGCAGCTGTCCTTATTGACTCTCAGGTACGCGCTGACCAGATCATTGCCGCGGCAAAGCGGGAGGCAGAGGACGAGAAATGCAATCTCATTAAAGAGGCGGATGAAAAGCGAGACCTGTTGGTGGCGCGAAATAAAATGCTGAGAGAAATGCGGATTGATATCTGTAAGCTTTTTGATGATATGAAGCATAATATTGACGATTCTTATCAGAATATTATCAGAGAGATAGAAAGCGACCTTGAGAAATTTACCGAGGATGTTCAGCGTGTAAGCGATACGTATCCCAAGGAGAACAGCACGGAGGTAGAAAATGTCCAAGTCAAGGGCGAAGAAGGAAGCCTTTAAGAAGGGGCTGGTAAGGATTGTATGTCTGATCCTGGCCGTATCCATGGTTGCCAGTACCTTTATATATCTTTTATATTATCTTTTACAATAGGGAAGAGATGAATTATGGCGGCGCTTAACATAAGCTTTCAAAGTATCATAGCGTTTCTTTCGGGCTATTTGGGCATCGAAAGTTTCTGGGACATTATAAGGACACTGCTGGATATCGGCATTGTTGCGTTTTTGTTCTACAAGCTTATGCTGCTGCTGAGAGACTCCAGGGCCTGGCAGATCGTCAAGGGCGTTATCATTGTCTTTGTGGTATCGATTGTGGCAGACTTTGCAGGCTTTCGAACGATTTCCTATATTATTAATCTGATTTTACAGATTTTGCCGGTGCTGATCGTGGTGATATTTCAGCCGGAAATCAGACGTGCCTTGGAGGGAATGGGAAAAGGCCAGCTAAAGAGCTTCCTGAGAGGCCGTTCCGGTGGACAGCGAACGGATGCCGTGGTAGAGGAAGTGGTTTCTGCCGCTGTTTCCATGGGCAAGGGGCGCGTAGGCGCTTTGATGATCTTTGAAAGAGACACCAACTTGGGAGAGATCATACGGACCGGTACGATTGTGGACGCAGAGGTATCCTCTCAGCTCCTGCAGCTCATATTTGTTCCCAATACGCCTTTACATGACGGGGCGGTCATTATACGGTCCAACAAGGTGTATGCGGCCGCGTGCTTTCTGCCTCTGAGCGGAGACAGGACACTCAGCAAAGAGCTGGGCACAAGGCACAGAGCAGGTCTGGGCGTTACAGAAAATACGGACTGTGTCAGTGTCATTGTATCCGAGGAAACCGGGCAAATTTCCGTGGCACAAAACGGGAAACTGACACGGGGTCTGTCTGAGAAGGCGTTGCGCGAATTTCTGTATGAAAATGTTGTACAGGAGAGTAACGATATCAAGCGCAGATTCAAGCTTGGTAAAGGAGGTACGAAATGAAAGATAGAATTTCTGTCCTTTTAAAATCCCGAAGCTTTTATATTGTATTCTCCATCCTTCTGGCAATCGGAACATGGATCCTGGTGGTAAGCTCTCAGAACCCATCGGAAAGCAGGTCTTTAGAGGTGCCGATCACCTTTGTAAACCGACAGGTACTCTCTCAGCACGATCTGGTGGACAACAGTCCCACCACACAGCCCACAAAGGTAACGGTAAAGGTGTCCGGCAGTGCAGCTTTTATTGAAAAGCTGCAGCCCAGCGACATTTATGTAGAGGTTGACTATAAGCAGGTGACGGCTCCCGGAGCAGTCACGGTTCAGATCAAGGAGCCGGTGTGCCAGACCCTGGGGGTTAAAATCGATTCCTATTACCCCACCGAAATTGAATGTGTATACGATAAGAAAATTGAAAAATATATTGATGTTGATGTGGATTGGGACGAGAGCCTCATGGCGGACGGCGTTACGATTGTCAGTGCGGTGTCTGAGCCTTCCAGTATTCTGGTTACCGGCTTCTCCATGATGCTGGATCAGATTGAGTCCGTAAGAGCCAATATAGGGGATGCGGTCAGGGAAGGCAGTATTTCCCAGAACGGCAGTGTCAGTCTGGTGTGCAGATTTTACGATACCAACGGCGACGATATCTCCTATAACTTTGATACGGAGAAGGTTACGGTGAAATACACCACAGGAAAGATCGTACCTGTAACGTACACCATTACGGGCACGCCGGACAGAGACTACTATGTATCTTCCCATAAGCCCTCTGTGTCTTCTGTGGTCCTGACGGGAGATCCCTCTGCAATCGGCAATATATCCGCGATTGATTTGGGCGATATCAGTGTTCAGGGGGCCAAAAGCAATCTGACAAAGACCGTCAATATAAGCGGGCTGCTGCCCAAGGGCGTAACAGCCGCCGGGACGGAAACGGTAACGGTTACGGTGGATGTAGAGCCATATTCCGTGAAGGAACTGAATGTCAGTGCGGACAGCCTGAAGAAGGTGGGAGAGAACGGGGATTACACCTATTCTTATTCCTTCTCCAGTTCCAGGATTGCTGTGAAAGGCACTCTGGCAGCACTAAACAGGCTGGAAGAAGGCACACTGTCCTATTCTCTGGATGTGAGCGGGAGGACCCCCGGCACCTATGAGCTGGAAATCAAGTTTAATTTGCCGGACGGGGTCCAGCTGCAAAACCGGTATACCCGCGTGGTGAAAATCGAAAGCAGCTCCAAGGCAACGCCCGACAATGTGCCTACGGCAACTCCGGAACCACCTACCCCAACGCCTTTACCGCCGGAGCCTACCGCATTGCCGGAGTCTCCTGAAGAATCCTGATCAATCATAATACGCAAGCAGTAAATCAACCAGACGGCCGTAGCTCGCTACGCCGTCTTCTATATTATTTGCCTGCAAATAGATATCATTTACGGAATCGGAGATTTCGGCTACAGGCGTCTCAAATTGTTTCCAGAAGGCACTTGCGGCGCTGATATCCGTCCGCATTCCCTCAGACATGTGCTGCCAGGCCTCTGTCCAGAGCTGATAGTTGACACTGTACAGCGCGTTCAGGCAGTGTACCGTCGCCAGATAGTAGCCGGAGTACATAAAATAGGCATCTCCCGTATTCATACAGGCGATAAATGAGATGAAATTGGCTTCATCCTCTCTGGCGATTGCTCTCTGGTGGGCCATTTCGTGACAGACGGTTGCGTGCAGAGAGCTGTCCGGAGTCATGGTGTTTATGATGGGTTCCGGCACGATATACGGAAAGATGCCGGTGATATTCGTGTAACACATCCACAGAGAAAGAATCCCGGGCTTTGCTTTGGTAAAATATCCTTCTGCCATGCCGTAGCTGCCCTCAATAGAGCGAAAGCCCTTTTGGGCGGTCTCGCACAGCTCGGAGAAGCTGCGGCTGTCGGTCACACTGCCGTTACTGCCTTCTTCCAGCTGCACTCTGACGGCGTTGGCGTTGTTGATCAGATACACGGTGAGCGCATAGAGCTCCCGGGGCGTATGTTCGCTTATCTCCATGTTCTCCTTTTCCGCGACGGTATAGGCGTTGTAGTTGAGACCGCCGCACCATATAAACAGAATCAGGGCGCACATTGCAACCGTAAGCAGCCCCATGGTAAAACGCAGCAGCGGAAGCAGTGGCCTTCTTTTTTTCTTAATCAAATTGGAGATTGTTTTTATGATACTGATGACCGACAGGCACACAAAAAACAGTATGAGTGCCAACAGGAGAATTTCACCTACGGAAAAGGGAAACAGAGAGGCCAGCAGTTTACCGGGATATGTAATGATATTATAGAGACCGTTGCTGTAATATTTTGTGACAAATCCGGGAAAATGCTCCGTAAGCTTGTATATCCCCACAGATATCACCGCGAAAGCCGCAACTGCACACAGCACTTTTATCAAAGTCCTATCAGACAGGCGATGCAGTTTAAACGGGTGTCTTTTCTTCATGTAATTCCTTCTGAACCGGTTCGGGACCAGGCAGCGTCAGGGAGGCATATTCCTCTACAAACCACGGATTTCCCAGTAAAC
>CBCSVZ010000015.1:0-10636 GCA_965143695.1 uncultured Oscillospiraceae bacterium | reverse complement strand
GATATGATAGGTTTCGTGTAAAATGTTCTCAAACTTCATAGGACGCCCCTTTATCTTAAGTAAAGATGTTGTATTATTTCAAAGATGATAATACCACATGGTGTGTTGTTCGTCAACTGCAGCCCCTGGGCGTGGATGCCTTTTCGGTTGACTTTCCGGGTCTGTTCGTGCTACTATTGCATCATCATATTGAAGGAGAGTTTTTCATGCTGGGAATATTGCTTTTTGTAATCTATATCCTTTTGGGAATCCTTCTGGCACACTTTCTCTTTGAAAGAAAGAAAGCCACTGTCAGACTGTGGCTGGGCATTGTGTTCGGAATCGTCGGGCTGATGTGGAGTCACGTTCCCTTTTCCTTTATGATGGGATTTACAATTGCTTCTCATATATGCGGTCTGATCCTGTTCGCAGCGCTGACGGCAGCCATAGGCGTTCTCATAAAGAAAAAGAGAGGTTATGTACCCAATCCTCTGAAAGATTTCCGAAGCACCTGGCTGAAGGATATCACAGCTTCTGACAAATGGATGTTTGTGGTTCTGGTAATTTTCATGCTTTTGGCAGTGATATTGCTTTTCAACCACACCCTGTACGAAATTGACGGCGGATATTATACCGGCCAGAGTACATATGGGGACATGAACTTTCACCTGGGAATCATCACCGGTGTAGCCGAGCAGGAAACCTTCCCGCCGGATTATAACATTTTCCCCGGTGCGAAGCTGGACTACTATTTCTTCTGCGATTCCGTTTCTTCCTCCCTTTATAAGTTCGGCACCGGTCTGAAAATGGCCTACATTTTACCCATGCTGGCCGCCTTTGCCGCAGTATTCGCCGGATTCTGGATCCTTGCGGATACCATGCTGAACAGCAGAAAGAAAACCTTACTCGCCTTTTTGTTCTTTTTTCTGAACGGCGGATTAGGCACCTTCTATGTGCTGGATAAAGAAAAATTCTCTGATATATTTTTCGGTTACTACTGCACCCCCACCAATTACCGCTTTAAAGGCGACGGGGAAACGACGATCGTCTGGACAAATGCCATTGCGGATATGATGTTGCCCCAAAGGGCAACGCTCTTCGGCTGGATGGCTGCGCTGGTGATCTTCTACCTGCTGTACCTTGCCGTTTTTGACAGAGAACGCGAGAACTTCCTGCCCGCAGGGATCCTCACGGGGCTGTCCCCGATGATACAGACCTATACCTTTTTCGCAGTGGGTCTGGTGGCGCTCTGCTGGCTCATATACACCTTTACACAGGTCAATAAAAAGGTACCCCTCACACTGAAGGATACTGTGCTGGACTGGGTTAAATTCGGGATTCCCGCCGTTGTCCTGGCAATTCCGCAATTTTTGATATGGATCTTCGGGGCCGTCAGCGGCGAGTCCTTTTTAAACATCAGCTTTAATGCCTACAATGAAGCCGGTGACAACTGGCTATGGTTCTGGATAAAAAACGTCGGTGTCGTATTTGTGCTGATCTTTCCGGCCTTTATCATGGCTTCAAAAAAAATGAAAGCAATCTATTCCGGCGCGCTGCTGATTTTTGTCACCTCAGAGCTGGTGGTCTTCCAGACACTGGCCTACGATAACAACAAGCTGTATTTTATGTGGTATCTGTTCAGCTGTATTCTGGTAGCCGATTGGATATTCAATATGCTGGAGCGGGTGCGCCGCGCCAACCGGAAAGCAGTCAGAGCCGCAGTACTGGCAGTTACAGTCGTCCTTTCCTCCAATGCCGCAGTACTTACGATTGCACGGGAGGTCATCTCCGGCTTCCCGATAAAGGATCAGTTCTACTGCTCTATAGGAATCTACGGGAGCGACCAGGTGGCTGCCTGTGATTTCATCAAGGAAAATACCGATCCCAAGTCTATGGTTCTTGCTTACTATAACCACAACAATGCGATCTCCTCCCTCACAGGCCGGAATATCTACTGCGGAGCAGCCACTTTCCTGTACTCTCACGGTTTGGATTACACGGAAAGGCAGGAGCTGATTCAGGAGATGTTCAGCGGAGGCGAAGCCTTTGAAGAAAACAAGGACGCCTGCGGGATCGACTATGTATACATTTCCGCGACGGAGCGAGACCAAATCGAAATTCTGAACGAAAGCTATTTTAAAGAGAACTATCCTCTGATTTATTCGGAGAAGGGCGTAAACATTTACGATGTGCGAGGATAAGCTGATATACCGGGCAGCGCCGAAGGATGCAGGAAGGTCTTTAGAATCCGTACTGCGCAAGGAACTGGAGCTGTCCGGCAGTATGATCAAAACCTTAAAATACAACGGCGGTCTGCTGATCAACGGCAATGCTGCCCGTACTGTAGATCTGCTGGCGGAGGGAGATTCCGTAACCGTGCTTTTGAATGTCACCGATAAAACAGCAGAAGCCGCACCGGAGGACATCCCCCTGGAAATTCTCTACGAGGACAAGGCAATTATTGCAGTCAACAAGCCCTCGGGTATGGTGGTTCACACCACCTGTCTTCATCAGAGCGGCACCCTTTCCAACGCACTGGCCCGGCACCTGCAACAACAGAATATCACCGGTCCGATCCATCCGGTGAGCCGGCTTGACAAAGATACCTGCGGCGTCGTGCTTTTTGCCAGAAACGGATTTGTACAGGAACAGCTGAAAAGGCAGGGACAGTCCGGAGAATTCCGGAAAACCTATTTCGGTATCTGTTCCCCTGCCCCCTCGGTGCCGGAAGGCGTGATTGACCTTCCCATCAAAAGAGCCCCGGACACCATTATGCTGCGAACCGTAGCCGAAGACGGCGCAAGAGCCGTTACAGAATACCGAACCGTTTTACCCCTGGGAAAGGATATGGCATTGGTTCAATTTATTCTTCATACGGGCCGTACCCACCAGATCCGAGTACACACCGCGTATCTGGGCTTTCCTCTCATCGGCGACAACCTGTATGGCGGGCGGCAGGTACCGGAGCTGCAGCTCTCCGGGCAAGCGCTCTTCGCCGGTAAAATGTCCTTTACCCATCCGGTGACCAAGGAAAAGCTGTGTATTGAGGCGCCGAAGCCGGATTGGTGGCCCGGGCGTTGAATAGGCTTGCCTGAGAAATCCCTACTTTTTTTGATGCAGCCTCCTACTTCGTAGGGAAATAGCATCAAAAATGGCCATTTTCCCTACTTCTCCAGCTCATTTCTCCCAATCAGTAGGGATTTTCCGCTATTTTAAGCTGTTTTTCCTACGAAGACTGCCATTTTCTTATTTTCAGTAGGGATTTAAGGTCGTATTATTTAAAGCCGTATTTATGTAGGTGCCCCTATTGAAAAGAGGCCATCTTAAAATTCTGTTTTTAAGACAGCCCCTGATATAATCACGACGCCGCTTGCAGCTCCTGTCCTGCCACATCATAGCTTGCTTCCGTACGGTTTGCCAGCATGGATTCAATAAACACGCCGTAACCGCTGGTAGGGTCATTAATCATTACATGAGTAACTGCACCGATCAATCTTCCGTTTTGTATGATAGGACTGCCGGACATGCCCTGTACAATACCGCCGGTCTTCTTCAGCAGCTTCCCGTCGGTTATTTTGATAACCAGACCCTTTGTCGTGCCCACCTTAGACATAGAAACCTTCTCGATCCGGGCTTCATATTCACAGGGGCCTTCGCCGTCGATAGTCGTAACGATCGTAGCAGGGCCCTCCTCTACCATGCTGCTGGTACCAATCAGCATTTCCTTTCCGGAAAGCTTTTCCATAGCGTCTTCACTGAGGTAGCCGTAAATTCCCTTCTCAGTGTTCAGAAGAATATTCCCAATTGCGCCGTTATGCTGATCGCCTGTAAGAAATACACCCTTCAATTCTCCGGGAATCCCCGCATTGCCTTTGATGACCCCCGTAATATCCGCATTCAGCAGCATGCCCTTGTTCAGGCAGAAGACATTGCCGGTCTCTGTATCCGTAATGCCGTGCCCCAGAGCACCGTAGAAGCCTGTATCTTCAGAGTAGAAGGTCAGCGTGCCGATCCCGGCCACACTGTCCTTTACCCACAGTCCCAGCTTATAGACGCCGGTCTGTTCCTCTTCGCAGGGGTGCGCCGTTACGCTGATAACCTTTCCCTCTCGCTCAACCTGCAGCGATGCAGAATTGCCTTTTCCCTCATTCAGCATCCGGGTAAGCTCCTCTGCGCTTTCTATTTCCTTACCGTTAACTGCCAGGATCCTGTCCCCGGTCTTCAGACCGCAGTCTCTGGCAGGTGTCACAAAAACGCTCTCATTTGACAGAAAACCCACAAAACCTGTTACCATTACACCCTTGGATAACATTTTGACCCCTATGGGTTTTCCGCTCACTATAACCTTTGTCTCGGGTATGACATTGACATCGATAGTCTTCTGTGCCACCACTCCAAAGGCCTTTACCGTCACCTTACTGCCGCCCTCTGATACAGTAGTACTTACAGGTAAGATCGTATCGCACTCATACGGCTGTCCCTCGATCAGAGTCAGACTCTCAGGTATCATAAAATAATTCCAGGCAAACATCACCATAAGTACAGGTAAAATGTATGCCGGAATCCATTTGACAAATTTTTTGGATACATGAGGCAACTTCATGAATTAACCTCCCTTATTACATTTCATACTGATAACGCAAAATGCGTTACGGTAATAAGATATCCGAAAAATAATGTAAGTATGCTATTAAGCTTTTTCCAAAAGTGCTTTTGCGTGCTGTATGGCCATTTCAGAATCGGGATCGCCGTCCAGAAGTCTGGCGATCTCCCTAATTTTTCCTTGGTAATCCAAAATTTTACAGGAAATCAGGGTGCGCCCTTCCGATTCCTGCTTGCTCAAATAGATATTCGTATTGCCCCGCATGGCGATCTGTACCGAATGGGTAACACAGATCACCTGATGCAGCAATGCGATCTGCCGCAGCTTCCCTGCCACACTGGAAGCAGTCTTTCCGCTGATACCGATATCAATTTCATCAAAAACAAGTGTAGGCGTCATATCGGAAGCCGCAAGAATACTCTTAATGGCCAGCATGATTCTGGACAGCTCACCGCCGGAAGCGATTTTCGCCACAGGCTTGGGCGGCTCTCCTGCATTGGCGGAAATCATAAATTCCACTCTGTCCGCCCCTTTTGCTCCCCACACAGGCCACTTTTCTCCGTCAATTTCCGGAATCGCCGTCTGAATATCCACACAGAAAGCGGCACCGTGCATTTCCAAACTGTCCAGCTCTCCGCAAATCTTGCCGGAAAGTTCTTCTGCAATTTCCCGTCTGACACCGCTCAGCTCCAAAGCAGTTTTCTTTAACGCACCGTATGCAGCAGATATTCTTTCCTGAAGTTTTCTGACATATGCCTCGCTGTCAGCCAGTCGGTCCAATTCCCGGCGCGCATTTTCCAGATAGCTTTCTATGTCCTCGCCGTACTTTTTGGTTAATTTTTCAATTTCTTCCAGCCGGTTCTCGGTGGCAGTCAATTCCTCCGGGGTAAAATAAAAATCCTCGCACAGGCTGCTTATTTCCCGGGAAATATCTTCCACCGTATACACAGACTCCTGCAGTTGCTTTCGCAGTTCTTCATACCTGTCATCATAGGGTGCAACAGAGGTAATCGCCTTTAAAGCAACAGACAACAGAGAAGCAGCGCCCAAGCCTCCGATCTCATCCCCGTTTAAGGCCTGGGCACATTGGCACAAAGCACCGGTGATCTTTTCCCCGGCAGCCAACTGATCCCTTCTGTTTTTGAGCTGCGCTTTCTCCCCTTCCTGAATTCCCGCCGCTTCTATTTCATTGATCTGGTAGGTCAGCAGATCAATACGCTCGCTTCGCATTTTGGGATCCATATCGCCCTGTAAAAGCTCTTCACGCAGACAGTTGTATTCCTGAAGCTGTCTTCCGTATTTTTCCAATAAAGCACTGATCCTGCTTTCCCCGTAGTCGTCTAACAAGTGAATATGGGTCTCCGGCTTCATCAGGGTCTGATTATCGTGCTGACCGTGAATGTCCAAAAGCATTTCGCCCAGACGCCGCAGCATGGTCAGGGTCACACTCTGACCGTTAATGCGACAGCTGTTCTTTCCCTCAGCGGTAAGCTCTCTGGATATAATCAGGGTACCGTCCTCTTCAACATTGATGCCAAAGTCAGAAAGCTGATTCCGGATACTGTCACTGCTCTGGTAAAAGGTACTTACCACCTTACAGCCGGCTGCTCCGGTCCGGATCAGGTCTCTGGAGGAGCGTGCCCCCAGTACAAAGCCAATGGAATCAATAATGACGGACTTGCCAGCACCGGTTTCACCGGTCAGACAGTTAAGCCCCCGTCCGAAGGAAACCTCCAGCTTCTCTATTAAAGCGATGTTCTGAATATATAAGCTTTGGAGCATTTTAAAACACCTGTCCTGAGATTTATTCTACCAAACCGATAAGCGCCTTCACAATTTCTTCTGCATATTTTTCCGTACGGCATACCAGCATAATCGTGTCGTCCCCTGCAATGCTGCCCAGTGCCTCTTCGAAGTTTAAAGAGTCAATGGCGGCCGCAACAGCCGGTCCCATACCCGGCAGTGTCTTTACAATCACAATATTATTGGCGTAGTCCGCAGTCAGAAAAGCATGTGTATAGACAGAGAGCATTTTACCCTGAAGCGCAAGGTCCGCTTCCTTCATTACACTGTACCTGGAAACGCCGCTTTCATCGGAAACCTTCACCAGCTGAAGCTCCTTGATGTCCCGGGAAACCGTCGCCTGTGTAACCTTGAAACCGTTCTCCCTGAGCTTCTCTGTAAGCTCCTCCTGTGTCTCCACTACATTTTTCTCAATAATATCCAGTATAACGGCCTGTCTGCTGTATTTCATCCGTATTTCCTCCTGTACCCTACACCTTTGTTTCCATCATATCTTCCCGGCGCTCAATTTTCTTTTTCAGCGCGTAGAAAAAGTTAGGAGGATCGATTCTGACAATCTGCAGCTTTTTCTCCGCGGTTTTGCAGTTCACCGTTTCATCCCCGTCCATTCTGTAGCTGACGCGGCCGTCCACCGAAGTAATCATCTCTCTGTTATTCTTTAAGAGCTTCATGGATATCAGCGCTTCCTTAGCTGCCACAATAGAGCGTCCGTCGGTAAAATGAGGACATTTGGGGGTAACCAGCATTACATCACAGCCCGGCATAACAATGGGGCCGCCTGCGGAAAGCGAATAGGCAGTAGAGCCTGTCTGTGTCGCCACAATAATACCGTCACAAGGGTACATTTCCACCGGCTGTCCGTCAATATACAGCTGGATATAGGCTACCTTCTCAAAGGAGGACTGAGACAGCACGCAGTCGTTAATGGCATAATCTCTGAATACAGCCTCATCTCTTCCGGGCTTTGTTACGGTAACCTCCAGAACCGAACGCTGCTCTATGTTGTAATGTCCCTCAAGCAATTTTTCCACGGTTTCTTCAAGACTGGATACTTCAAACTCCGTAAGCAGTCCCAGGGTACCCAGATTCAGTCCCATAACAGGCACCTGCTGCTTCAGGGAACGGGCTGCCGCTTTCAGAAACGTACCGTCGCCGCCTACACTGATCAACAAATCCGCAGGTCTTTGCTCCTCATTCAGCATAAAGCAATCCGCTCCGCCTGCACATATGGCCGTCTTCAGCTTCTCCACACAGGAACCGGCATCTTCTTTTTTCAAATTCTGCAGAATACCAATTGTCATTCTATAGTCTCCTTATGCTTATAATTATACATTTCGATGTATAAAATTGCAAGCGGAATCAAATATCTTTTTCCATGATGAGCAAAAACTCTGTATTCCCGTCCCCGCCTTTTATCGGGGATTCCAGTACCTTCTTCACATGAAAGCCCACTGCCAGCGCACAGTCCGAAACAGCCTCAACCGCACCGGGCAGCAGCCTGCTGTCCTTTACAATCCCCTTTTTATTAAGGGCTTTTCTTCCGAGCTCAAACTGGGGCTTGATCAGGGCGACACAGATACCTCCCTGCTTCATGTAAGAATACACGCAGGGAAGCACGTGGGTAAGGGAAATAAAGGATACGTCAATGCTGACAAAATCAAAGGCCTCTTTACAGGCGTCCTCCGGCAGGTTTCGGATGTCCGTCCCCTCCAGATTGATCACCCGCCTGTCGTTCTTAAGCTCCTCTGCCAGTTGGCCGTGCCCCACATCCACGGCAGTAACCGAGGCTGCTCCCCTGTTTAACAATACCTGGGTAAATCCTCCGGTTGAAGCCCCCACATCCAGACAGGAACAGCCCTTCACATCAATGGAACAAACGGCAAAGGCGCCCTCCAGCTTCAGTCCTCCTCTGGATACAAAGGGCACCGGATCCTTCGCGCCTGACACTGTATCTTCTTCACAGACTTCAAAGGATGCCTTGGTCACCACCTGTCCGTTTACCGATACCAGCCCCTCCTGTACAGCCCTCTTGGCCCGCTCTCTGCTGGCATAGATATGATGTTCGGTCAAATACACATCCAGTCTGCTCATATCTGCTTTCTTTTTCTCTCCACCAGTTCTCTGGCATCCCGACAGACGGAAGCCACATCCATGCCGTACATGGCGTGGATCTCGTCGATTTTACCGTGGGGGATCGTCTCGTCAGGAAGTCCCTCAATCAGCAGCGGCATATAGATCTCCTTGATCACCAGCAGATCCGCAATACAGGAACCCAGACCGCCGCATTTTACACCGTCCTCTATAGTAAGCACACAGCCCCCCAGGCGGCAGGCGTTCATAATTCCTTCTTCGTCCAGAGGCGCCAGAAATCTGGCGTTGAACACCAGGGCTCTGATCCCTTCCTTCTTCAAAACAGCGGCGGCTTTCATAGCCGTATCTACCATTTTACCCAAAGCGATGACGGTCATATCGTAGGTTACAAAGGGTGCAAAGTTCATCATGACCCCCTTACCGTAAACCACGGGATTCTTCGCCATAAAGTCCCTGTCAAAGGAATATCGGTCCTTAGCGGGATAGCGGATGGCAAAGGGACCCTTCAGCATGGGGCCGCCCTCCTCAAAAATACCCATAGACATACGGAGCATCATTTGCTGCTCCTCAATGCAGCAGGGCGCAGCAACAGTTACATTGGGCAGATGATTTAAGAAAGACAGATCGTATATGCCCTGATGGGTCTCTCCGTCCGGACCGCAGACGCCGGCTCTGTCCACAGCAAGCACAACAGGCACATTCTGAATGGCACAGTCGTGCAAAAGCTGATCATAGCCCCGCTGCAGGAAGGTAGAATAAATAGCGGCAACCGGTTTCAAGCCGCCCTTGGCCATGCCGGCGCTCATGGTGATCGCATGCTGCTCTGCAATCCCCACATCAAAGAATCGGTCCGGATATAATTTTTCAAATTCAAGCAAGCCCGTACCGCTGGGCATTGCAGCCGTAATGCAGACGATATCGGGATCCTCTTTCGCCATATTGCAGATTTCTCTGCCGAAGGCCTGGGAGAAAGAAGGACTGCTGTCGGACTGCATTTTACCGCTCTCCGGATCGAAGGGTGCAGCCCCGTGAAAGCCCTGGGGATTCTCCTCCGCAGGATCATAGCCATGCCCTTTCTGTGTGACGACATGTACCAGCACAGGCTCCGGAGTATTGACCGCCTGCTCAAAAACACGCTTCATTGCCTCCACATTGTGTCCGTCCACCGGACCGAAATATTTGAAGCCGAAATTCTCAAACATCTCTCCCTCTACAAACAGGGCCTTGACGGAAGCTTTGATTTTGTGTATCAGCCGCTCTGCGGGCTTTCCGATCCCCGGAATCCGCACAAGGAGCTTCTTGACATCTTTTTTGGCTTTTAAATAGGATTTCCGGCTTCTGATCTTCCCCAAATAAGCGGAAAGGCCGCCGACGTTTTTGGATATGGACATGCCGTTATCATTGAGTATGACCGTAAGGTTCGTCGCCGATCTGCCCGCGTCGTTTAACGCCTCGAAGGCCATACCGCCTGTCAGCGCGCCGTCCCCTATGACCGCGGCAACACGGTAATCGTCCCCCTTCAGGTCTCTGGCTCTGCACATACCCAATGCCGCGGATATGGAAGTGGAGCTATGACCCGTATTGAAGCAGTCCGCATCGCTCTCGGAAGATTTCGGGAAACCGCTGATGCCGTTGAAAGAGCGTATCGTTTCCATTTTACCGTTTCTTCCGGTCAGGATCTTGTGCACATAGGTCTGGTGTCCCACATCCCATATGATCTTATCCCGGTACGGATCAAGCACGCTGTAAAGCGCGATCGTAAGCTCCACAACGCCCAGATTAGAGGCAAGATGCCCCCCGGTCTCTGCTACCACCTGTACAAGTCTTTTTCTGAGCTCCGATGCCAGATCCACATAGTCATCGGAACTCATATATTTCAGTTCCTCGGGAAAATCCCGGGTAGAAAGTAAGTCACTCATCAATTACCACTCATTAATCATTGTCTGTCAGTTATTTCGTTTCAATAAGTATTCTGCCATTTCTCTTAAGAATATACCCTGTTCGCCGAAAAATTCCGCATCGGAAACCGCCTGCGCAGTCAGCTGTTCCAAAAGCTGCTTACAGTATTCCACGCCTTTTACTGCCGCCATGGAGCGCTTATCCTCTTTCTCATCTCTGCAGACAGCTTTTCCAAGAACAGCCGTATCTCCTTCAATGTCC
>CBCSVZ010000014.1:0-10967 GCA_965143695.1 uncultured Oscillospiraceae bacterium | reverse complement strand
AAATTAGATAGTGCCGATGAGTTAGAAACGACAAGAATGGAGACAGACCTTATGCAATTTACAGAAGGTATGTTAATGGATGCGCGTACCTCACTTGATAGTAAGACATCATTAAGTGTACCAATTGCTAAACTTTCTACCCTTGGTGCAGGTGTTTCGTCACTTATTCCTGCGTTGAATACGGCGACACAGACAACGACGTTTGCAACAGAAGGTTTGTACCAGTTAGCGAATGCTGGTGTTGGTGATATATTGAAGGCTACAAGGAACGGTAACTTCTGGGGCGCATTTAAAACTGCTGATGGAGCGTCAAAGCTTGCTCAGCTTCAGGCAGCAGGACCATTGTCTGCTACAACAAATGTGGTAGCAATTAATCCAGCAACGATGATGATGGCGGTGGCACTGTTTTCAATTGAAAAAGAACTCGGCAATATTGCTGAGATGGAAAAGCAGATACTGTCATTCTTAGAAATTGAGAAAGAAGCAGAAATCGAAGCTGATGTTGAAACCTTGATAAACATCATCAATAAATACAAGTTCAACTGGGATAATGAACACTATGTTGCTAGCACTCATAAGTTGGTTTTGGATATACAGAGAACTGCTAGAAAAAATATGAACTCATATCAAAAAAAGGTTAATGAGGTTCTTAATTCAAAACAGTTTATTGTAGCTCAGAGCAAGGTCAATTCAACACTATCGGGTCTAGAAAAGAATTTCCAGTATTATAGATTGTCGCTTTATACTTTCTCTATGGCTTCTCTCATGGAGATAATGTTGAGCGGTAATTTCAAGGAAGAATATATCACTGGCATAAAAGATGAGATCAGAGAAATGTCGCAAACTTATAGGAATATTTTTGGCGAGTGTTCTATCCGACTTGAAAAGATGGGAAGTGCTGCAGTGGAAGCAAATGTTCTAAAAATTATCGGCACTACTGGTAAAGTTGTTGGAAAGTTTATAGGCAATATACCTCTTGTAAAGGAGAGCTCTGTTGATGAATTTCTTCAGGACAAAGGTGCACATTTACAAAGTAATGCCATTGGAATGCAGCAGAATGCTGTTAGAGAATTTGCTTCAATTGGCAATCCGGGAACTGGCGTGTTTGTAGATAAGATGGAAGATATGATTCAGATCTATAATCACACCTCACAGATATGCTTTGATAAAGAGCGAATTTACCTGGTGACGAATTAAAGGTGGGTTCAAAAACAAAGCAATCATTAATGAGTTTGAGGGTATGTTTCCAAAAATCAACACAGAACTTATGACATAACCGCTATAGGCCCTATGTGATTTTCTAGCCTTATTGTAATCTGCTCTGCCCTTTGTTACAATAATACCGTCATGCAACAGAATCAATTAGAAAAAATCGTTACACCGCTTCTGACCTGGTATCACGCCAACAGCAGACGCCTGCCCTGGCGGGAGAATAAAGACCCCTATCGGATATGGGTGTCGGAAATCATGCTGCAGCAGACCCGGGTAGAAGCAGTCATTCCTTACTACGAGCGGTTTATGGAGCACTGCCCCACTGTCGCATCACTGGCTGCATGTGATGACGAGGAACTATTGAAACTATGGGAGGGCTTGGGCTATTACTCCCGCGCCAAAAATTTAAAAAAGGCGGCAGACATTATTTGCACCCGCTATCAGGGCCGATTCCCGGAGAAAGTGGCAGAGATTCTGGAGCTTCCCGGAATCGGAGCTTATACAGCCGGGGCGATTGCTTCCATTGCCTTTGAAAAAGCAGCGGCAGCAGTGGACGGAAATGTACTGCGGGTCATAACAAGACTGACGGAAGACAGTCAGGACATTACAGACATGGCATTTCGCAGACAGATAACACAGGAGCTGGAGAAGGTATATCCCCTGAAAGACCGGGGAGATTTTACCCAGAGCATCATGGAGCTCGGAGCTGTCGTATGCGTACCCAACGGCGTCCCTAAGTGCGAGGAATGTCCGGTAAAATCTTTGTGCGGCGCCTACAGCAGCGGCACGCAGCTGCACTCTCCGGTACAGAAAAAGAAAGCCCTGCGTCAAACAGACGAAAAGACGGCGTTGATTCTGAAACACCAAAACAGGATCGCGATCAGAAAGCGCAGCGGCCCGGGCGTGTTGTCAGGGCTGTGGGAGCTGCCGAATCTGAAAGGAGCTTCCACAAAGCAGCAGCTTTTGCAATGGCTCACAGAGAAGGGCCTTGTAATAAAAGATATCCGAAAACCCGGCAGTGGGAAACAACGGCTCAGGCATATTTTCACCCACATTGAGTGGCAGATGGAATACTGGATCGGAGACTGTGAATCTGTCGGGGCAGAAAACGATTTTACCTGGGTAAGTACAGAACAGCTGGAGACAGAAATTGCCCTGCCCACGGCTTTCAGAAAAATATATGAGAAGGCTTTGAAGGAAGATGCTTTCTAATACCGGACAGGGGTCAGACCCCCGGTCGTTGCAATTCCTCCATCCAACTGCATAATAAAAAAAACAGCCCGGCAGAGAAAATAACGCTGTGTGCCGTAGCTTTCCACAAAACAAATGTAAAAGGAGCGGCCATTATGGGGAAAATTGCCGGATTTCCCAGTATTTCCACAAAATCAATAAGATATTTCTGCTTCCATTAGGGAAAAACAGCCGATTTTTAAGACGTTTCCACAAAATTGCCTGAAAGATACGGTGATATTGGGGAAAAGTATTTTAGCCCAGCCAAGGACAAATAATAAAAACAATGGAACAGTTTTTTCGCTGCGACCGGACAGGGGTCAGACCCCCGGTCAGGCCCTTGCAAAAAACGCCCCTATGCTTTATTATGTAACAGACACAGAGAACAGGAGATATTTTACCATGATGAAGCTTGACGATAAAAAGAGAACGGTGATAAAGAGAGTATTGGCTGGCGTGCTGGCACTGGTAGTATTGGGACTGGGAATCGCCTTTTCCTATTACCTGACCACGGGATACGGCAAAGGCGCCACACCTACATCTACCCCTGACAACAGTCAGTATGTGGACTCTTCCGTAGAATTGCCCGATGAAAGCGAGACGCCCAACGAAACCATGGTAAACACAGCCTTTATTATTATAGAAGTCATTCTGGTTGTCTTTATTATATATGTGCTGATTCGCAAAAAGGTCGGTTAGTTAAACAGCGCGCCGATCGCCCCGAACAAGCCTGCGCTGGCAAGACCCATAATGACGCCGGCCAGAACCACACCCAGCATCACAGCGATCACCGTGGATTTAAAATCCATATCCAACAGGCTGGCCGCCAGGGTACCTGTCCAGGCTCCTGTTCCCGGCAGCGGAATACCCACAAACAGCAGCAACGCTACAAAGAGACCGCGTCCGGCCTTCTCCTGAAGCTTCCTGCCGCCCTTCTCCCCTTTTTCTAGGCAAAAGGTAAAGAATTTGCCGATATATTTTTTATCCGAACCCCATATCAAAACCTTGCGGGCAAAGAAATAGATCACCGGCACCGGCAGCATATTTCCGATGACACAGATAATATAGGACCACACCAGCGGCAGACCAAAGCCCTGTGAAATCGGAATTGCCCCTCTTAATTCAATAAGAGGTACCATCGATACAAAAAAAATCGCAACATACTTCCAAAACATCCGTTAAATCTCCTTTAATGTGTACTTTTCCACCAACCGTACAGGATGGTATGTGAGTTTGGACTTTCGGAGGCCCTCTACCCCCATGTCGTCCTCTCTGTTTATATAGTCGGCCTCTCCCAAAGCCTCTTTGGCGAACAACTGATTGATGGCCTGATAAATTCCCGCGTAGTTGCCGTCACATTTTTCGTAGTGGATCACCCCGAACCTGATGCCCCCCCGTGTCACCAGCTCCCCCACCGAAAAACCCTTGGGCTCTCCGTCAATATACAGCACCCCCCCTATGAGTCCCATCTGGGTAAAATGCTTCATGCATTTATCCAGGGCGTTCATTTCGTTTCCCACCAGCAGTCTTTCCTGCCAGGAAGCATTTTCCAATTTGTTAATGTCCCATTGCTCCAGCACATCAACGCAGGACATCAGCTCCCGGCCGGCCTCGGTAAAAGTCCGAAAACTCCAGTCATAAGAATTTTGAAATTTGCTGACATGATTTCGCTTCTGATGATACTTTCTGCCGGACAGACCCCGCAAATCTTCTCCCCGGTACAGGTAGTCGGCAAAGTTTCTGTTCTCCTCGGAGGTAAAATGTTTTCTGACCTCCGGGCCAAGCTGTTCCAGATGCTCTTCGGTAACGCAAAAAAGCTCCAGCTTCTGTTGCTCAGTATCCATCAGCCTTTTCACCTGCTCAGGCACTCTTTCGGGTGCACAGATCGGCACATGGTATTGGAGCCTGCCCTGAAAAGGATGCCGTATATAAATACAATCGTCCTCTATGGCTCTTTCATATCCCAGCACATCCTGCCACATAAACAGGGTGGAGAAGAGATATTCACAGTCCACATAGGGGCTCATGGACAGCAGCCTGTCAAAGAGGGGCTTGTCCTCTATCTGTATTCTGCCGAAATTCATTCATTTTCCCCCAGATGTTTTTGGGCGTGGCGTTTCACAGCCTCAAAGGTTTCATCACTGATATCGTGTTCAATTTTACAGGCGTCCTCTGCGGCGACCTTCTCACTGACACCCAGCCGTACAAAAAACGCTGTCAGCATCTGATGGCGTTCATAGGTCTTCTCCGCAACCTTCTGCCCTTCCTCTGTCAGAAACAGAAAGCCGTCGGAATCGGACTGAACATAGCCTCCCTGCTTCAACAGTCCCAGTGCGCGGCTTACACTGGGTTTCGAAAAGCCCATGTATTCTCCTATATCGACCGCTCGCACGGTGCTGCTGCTTTTTGACAATATCAGTAATGTCTCAAGGTACATTTCGCCTGATTCCTGAAGGTGCATGGCCTTAACCTCTTTTCATAATAGCTCTGTATAGAATAGCATAAATGCGATCATTTTACAAATTGCCGTCCTTCTTCCCGGGGCAGCCCTGACAGCCGTCACAGCCGCCGCACCCACTGCAGCCTTTTTTCTTTCTCCTGAAAATAAAGATCAGGGCACACACCGCTGCCGCAAATATGATTCCCAGCAGAATATAGTCGGCAATGCTCAAAACAAAAATCCTCCTATCTGATATACCAGGCAGGCTATAAGCCATGCCACAGCACACTGCATAACAACGACACCCACCGTGGCCGGTCTGGAGCCCAACTCACGCTTGATGGTAGCCACGGCAGCCACACAGGGCGTATACAGCAAAGTAAACAGCAAAAAGCTTACAGCGGACAAGGGCGTAAACAGTCCCGAAAGGGAGCCGCCCAGCTCCGACATGCTGGTACCCATCAACACAGACATGGTACTCACCACTGCCTCCTTCGCCGTAAAGCCGGAAATAAGGGAGGTGGCCACACGCCAGTCCCCGAAGCCCAGAGGAATAAAGATCGGCGCAACAAATCTTCCTATCAGAGCCAGCAGACTGTCGCCGCTGTCGGCTACTACATTGAGCCTTGTGTCAAAGGTCTGTAAAAACCAGATAATCATCGTTGCAATAAAGATAACCGTGAAAGCTCTCTGCAGGAAATCCTTGGCCTTATCCCACAAAAGCAGCATGACGCTTTTGGGTGACGGCAGCCTGTAATTGGGAAGCTCCATGACAAAGGGCACCGGCTGTCCTCTGAAAACAGTACGCTTCAATATGGAAGCTACCAATACAGAAAGTATGATGCCCGAAACATACAGACATATCATGACCAGGGCCTTGTGCTTCGGGAAGAACGCCGCCGTAAACACAGCGTAAATAGGAATCTTGGCGGAGCAGCTCATATAGGGAGTCAGTAAAATGGTCATTTTACGGTCCCGGTCAGAAGAAAGAGTCCTGGTGGCCATGATCGCCGGCACCGAACAGCCGAAACCCACCAGCATAGGCACAAAGCTCCGTCCGGAAAGGCCTATTTTACGCAGGGGCTTATCCATGACAAAGGCAATACGGGCCATGTACCCGGTATCCTCCAGAATGGACAGGAAGAAGAACAGTGTCACAATAATGGGCAGAAAGCTAAGGACACTGCCTACCCCGGTAAAAATACCGTCTATGATCAGGCTGTGTACTACAGGATTGATACCGTACGCAGTAAGACCGCCGTCCACCAGGGAGGCCAGAGCATCAATACCCGCCGAAAGCAGATCCGAAAGCCGCTGTCCGATGACATCAAACGTCAGCCAAAAGACCAGAAACATCACGCCGAAAAATACGGGAATGGCCGTGTACTTTCCGGTAAGCACTTTATCCATGGAGACACTGCGTTTATGCTCCCTGCTTTCGTGACATTTTACCACAGAAGCAGCCACAGCATTTTCTATAAAGGTGTAGCGCATATCTGCCAGGGCTTCGTTTCTGTCCAGACCGGTTTCGTTTTCCATTTCCACAATGCTGTGCTCCAGGAGCTCCAGCTCGTTCTGGTCCAGCTCCAGGCGTTTTGCAAAGGAGTCATCTCCTTCGATGAGCTTTGTGGCGCAGAAACGGGCAGAAACCCCAATGTTATCCGCATGGTCCTCTATGATGTGGGCAGTTGCGTGAATACACCGGTGCACCGGTCCATCTCCGCAAAAGTCCATAACTGCGGGTAAAATTCTTTTTTTTGCCGTGCGTACCAGCTGACTGATCAGTTCGGAAACGCCCTCTCCTTTACTGGCGCTGATGGGCACCACGGGCACCCCCAGCTGCTCACTCATTTTATGTACATCCACGGAGCCTCCGTTAGCCCGGACTTCGTCCATCATATTCAGGGCAATCACAGTGGGAATATGCAGTTCCAGAAGCTGTAAGGTGAGATACAGATTTCGCTCTATATTGGTGGCGTCAATAATGTTGATAATACCGTCCGGCTTTCCGTCGATAATAAAATCCCGGGTGACGATTTCCTCCTGGGTATAGGGGCGGATGGAGTAAATGCCGGGCAGATCGACTACGGAGCAATCCGGCTGCCCTTTGATGATACCGGTCTTCTGGTCTACCGTAACGCCGGGGAAATTGCCCACATGCTGGTTGGAGCCGGTGAGGGCGTTGAACAGGGTGGTCTTTCCGCAGTTCTGATTTCCTGCCAGGGCAAATATCACGGCTCTTCACCTCCGGTCAGTTCAATATTTTTCGCGTCTTCCTTGCGAAGGGTAAGCTCATAGCCTCTTACTCTTATTTCAATGGGATCTCCCATAGGGGCTATTTTCTGCATTGTCACAGCCGTTCTGGGAATCAGTCCCATATCCAGCAAACGCAGCCGCAGGGCGCCTTCGCCGCCTACGGATTTTATAACAGCCGTTCTTCCTACGGCCAGTTCATCCAGTGTCATTGCTTCATCCTTCTTTTGTTCATGGTTGTTAGTCTTGCCTAACTCCCATATTGTAGCATTGGTACTGGGGGTTGTCAATGGAATCAGAGCCCCAGCCCCCGCTCTATAAACGCCTTAATATCCCCGTACACTTCCATTTTACCCTGCTCATTGAGAAGCTCGTGCCGCTTACCCTCATAGAGCTTGCTCTCTGTGTTCCGGTAGCCCCGCTGCCGCAGGAACTCCTCCAACCGGTAAAATTTCTTCTCGCTCTGGATGACCGGGTCGTCACTGCCGGCAATCAGGAAGATGGGAAGGGCCGGGTTGTGAAGCTCCCACCCCTTGTTACAGAAGGCATTTCGCATCAGTCGGTACAGATTGAGAAATCCGTTATTGGTAAAAACATATCCGCACAGGGCGTCGTCATTGTATGCGCCGACCGTCCGGCTATCCGTACAAATCCAGGCATTTTCCGGAGAAAGCCCCCGGTTATAGCTGCCGAAGGTCAATTTTTGTAGGAGCGGGCTCCTGTACCGGTCTCCTTTAAAAAGGATAGAAAGCTTTGCCAGCAGAATTCCCGCCGGAGACAGAGGGTTTTCCGTGGGAGGGCCGCAGAGTATCAGCTGATCAATGGCTCCGTCGTATTTCTTTAAATAATTTCTGGAAACCAGTGTGCCCATGCTGTGACTGAAAAGGATGAGCCGGAGTCCGGGATACCTTTCTTTTACAAAACAGGTGACCTGATACAGATCCTCCACGATATGGCAGGCATTCTCTGTGTAAAAATACCCCAGATCCTCAGGAGATTTTACGCTGGCACCGTGTCCTCTGTGGTCATGGATGACGCAGATGTAGCCGTTTCCGGAAAGATATTGCATAAAGTCACGATAGCGCTCCTTATGTTCGGCCATACCATGAGAAAGCTGTACAATCCCTCTGGGCTCTCCCTCAGGCACGGTCACACCGATTTCAAGCGGAAGCCCGTCGCATTTTGAATTGAGCGTATAAATCTCCATAGAAACCTCTTTCATTTATTAAGCCGCTGCGGCATCCCGGCAGTCGACTGTACGCCCTTAAAAATATCCCGTACCATGCCGAATATGCCCAATCCCGCAAACAGCCATCCCATAAGAATATCAAGGATCATGGAGGTTTGTATTTCGCCGTCCGTCAAAATAACCCCATTGACATATGTAACTACATCGCCGAAGGAAAGTTCCATCGCTGCCAGTTCAGGATCTTTGGAAAACTCGATCCAGCAGCTGATGAGCAAAGTAGCGTACTCTGCGAAAATCACGGCAAAAAAGACCACCAGAAGGATAACAACCGCTTTCACTCTGGTCTCCCTGCCTTTTAAAAGCTCATAGCCCTTTTTGGCAGTCCAGCCGATCAGCAGACCCAACCAGCCTACAAACCAGCCGAAATAATAGGCGACAGCCCAGGGAATAGAACCAACCAGAGCACCGAGCACAGCGCCAAAAGTCCCCCTTGCCACACTTCCTTCGTTCTTAAGCGCTTCCGCTGCGACTCCGGCTTCGGCAGAAAGATGATCGACGCAACCCGGGTGCATGTACCGCACGCTTCCGTTGTACAGGACCTTCTCTTTGTTCCCGTCTGCAAAGACCTGTCCGCAATAATTGCAGAATTGCGTACTCTGTACATGCAGCTCCGTAAATTTAAGGAGAACCTCCTCCAATGTATTTTGTATCACTTTTATTGTTCCCATTGTGTCCTGGAAAATCAATGTGACCGCTGTATCTTCGATCAAAACCTCTGTGATTCTGTGGGATACCTTAAATTTCTGATCCATAAGAAAAACATACGCATCTGCTTTGGAAGTCTCATTCACAAAGGAAACCCCTATAACGACTTTCTTCCAGCCCATCCCCTCGCTGAAAGTCAGCATATACTGCTTATATTCTCCGTAGGCTACCCCTTTATCAACGGTAAAATGAAGTTCTCCCGCATACTTTTTAAACGCCGCTCCTATCATAATGCTCCTCCTGTGTTAACTGTACTGTTGTAATATGAAAATACGGACTGCCCCCCAAAGCGGCCGTCCGTATTTTGATTCTTTCATTATTTTTTGTCACTTTCATCAAAAATGTCCCCGCACTCCGGACAGAACTTTGGCGGATGTGCAGGATCCTCAGGCTCCCAGCCGCACTTATCACATCGGTACAAAGGCACTCCCTCGGGTTTCTTTGCTCCGCATTCGGAACAGAATTTTCCTTTATTAAAAGCACCGCAGGAACAGGTCCAGCCGTTCACAGCCTCAGGCCTTTGGGCGCCGCATTCAGAACAAAATTTTCCGGTATTCTGTGCGCCGCAGCTACATTGCCAACACTCCCGGGCAGGAGCCGTCTGCTGACCCATGGCAAACAGATTCTGTGTATTCATGCCTCCGCCTGCATTCATGGCCATACCCATACCCATAAAGCCTGTCATAGCGCCGGAATCATTGGCGGCAGCTGCTTTCATTGCATCTGCCTGCGCACCGGTCAGTGTAGCGGCTGCCATGGTGGGATCTCTCATGATCGCGGTTCTCTGCGCCTGTTTAATCATCTCTGCATCCTCTTCTGTAAGGGTCACAGGATTCATAGCCACGGATACGACCTTTAACCCTCTGCTTGCTCCCCACTTCTGAGAAAGAACTTCGTTCATCGCCTGCTCGATCTCCGCATTGTGGCCTGCAATCTGATTCGGTCTGATCTCCAAAGCCGACAGCTTGCTGAAGGCGGGTGCCAGCGCACTGATAAACTCCGTTTTGAGCTGGGTATCCAGCTTACTTCTCCGGTAATCCTGCTCTACATTGCCGCACACGTTTGTATAAAACAAAAGCGGATCTGCAATTCTATAGGAATAAATACCGGAGCATCTTATAGATACATCAATATCCAATCCGATCTTGGAATCCACTACCCGAAAGGGTATGGGACTGGGCGTTCCGAATTTATTGTCGAGAAGCTCTTTTGTATTGAAGTAGTACACTCTCTGGTCTTTTCCCGTATCTCCTCCGTAGGTAAAACGCTTTCCGACATCCTTAAAGGTGTCCAGAATGCTCTGTCCCAGTGAACCGGCAAATATACTGGGCTCCGTAGAAGTATCATATGTAAATTCTCCCGGCTCTGCGCACACCTCTACTACCTTGCCCTGATCCACGATGATCATACACTGTCCGTCTGCCACGGCAATGCCGGAACCGTTCGAAATGATATTATCGCTTCCCTTGATATTGGAAGATCTGCCTCCTATGCGCTTCTGGCCCTTTGTCATCATTACGGTTTCATCCAAGGCTTCACAATAGAAAAATTCTTTCCATTGATCGGCAAGGACGCTTCCCACTGCTCCGATTCCCGCTTTTATCAGTCCCATATTAAAATTCTCCTTTCGGTTTATCAGTAAGTCTTTTCTATCATTTTAAGATAGAAGAGGATAAAAAGCAATACGTTTTGTTGGAGCGGAACTGATATTTTCATTAAAGAATGGCAGATAACCGTATGTTTCCAATCTGTCTAAGTAATAGAAGCCAGAACAGCAAAGGGAGATACGGCGCTGGCCTTTAAATTCCACTTTGGTAGAATATAACCTCTTATGTTTTGTCTTTTTTTCTGTTGTCTTTTATTGGTGTATCTTCGTAG
>CBCSVZ010000013.1:0-11153 GCA_965143695.1 uncultured Oscillospiraceae bacterium | reverse complement strand
GCCACCGATTGGGGCGCTCCCTGCAGAATCACTGCTCCGGCTCTGGGCGCATAGTGCTTGTATTTTAATCCCGGGGATTTGGGAGGTGTCCGGCTGTCCGCCGTCTCTTCTTTATGCCAGCCCAACTGTTCAGCATCCGGCAAGACCTTGCGTACCATTTCCAGGGTAATGCCTCCGGGCCGCAAAATACAGGGGGCCTCTCCGGTCAGATCGATCACGGTGGATTCCAGCCCCACACGGCATGGACCCCCGTCAATGATCGCCGCTACCTTGCCGTCCATATCCTCCGCCACATGCCGCGCCAGAGTGGGACTGGGCCTGCCGGAGGAATTTGCGCTGGGAGCGGCTACCGGTACTCCGGCTGCCCGTATCAGGGCCTGGGCCACAGGGTGTTCGGGAAAACGAATGCCCACGGTATCAAGGCCGCAGGACACCGCATCGGGGATCTTGCCGCTCTTGGTCACGATCAGCGTAAGCGGGCCGGGCCAAAAGGCCTCTGCCAGCTTGTCCAACCGGTATTGTTCTTTGTCTGTCATATTGGTGATTTCCGAAATTGCCGTTACGTCCGCAATATGCACGATCAGCGGGTTATCAGCAGGCCGTCCCTTGGCCGCATACACCGATTTTACCGCCCGGGAATCAAAGGCATTGGCGCCAAGGCCGTAAACGGTCTCTGTAGGAAAACACACCAGCTGACCCTGCCGCAGCAATTCTCCGCAGCACGCAAGAATGTCGGCGCTTTCCTCTGTACAGACCTCTTCGATTTTATAGTGCTTTGTTGTCAAAAAAATCACCTGTTCCGCCGCCTGCTGCCAGCTTTGCACTCTGGTCCACAGTAATCAGGGCATCAATAATCTCGTCCAGATTGCCTTCTAAAATATCCCCCAGCTTATATAGCGTCAGATCAATTCTGTGATCTGTTACTCTGTTCTGAGGATAGTTGTATGTTCTGATCCGCTCGCTTCTGTCGCCTGTACCGATCTGGCTCCTTCTGTCAGCGGACAGGTTTTTGTTCTGCTCTGCCTGCTGCATGTCGTAGAGCTTTACTTTCAGCATGTTGAGCGCCTGCTCCTTATTTTTCAGTTGTGAGCGCTGATTCTGGCAGGTTACCACAATGCCGGTGGGCTTATGGGTAATACGGATGGCGGAGTCGGTTTTATTAATATGCTGACCGCCTGCACCCCCGGATCGGTAAGTGTCGATCTGCAAATCATTCATGTTCAGCGCTACCTCCACATTAGGCGTCTCCGGAAGCACCGCCACCGTAGCAGTGGAGGTGTGGATCCTGCCCTGGGACTCGGTACTGGGCACGCGCTGTACTCTGTGTACGCCGCTTTCAAATTTCAGCCGGCTGTAAGCCCCCCTGCCCTGTATCATAAATACAATTTCCTTCAGTCCGCCGATCTCCGTCTCGCTTTCATCGATGACTTCCATATGCCAGCCCCGCTTCTCTGCATATTTGGAATACATCCGAAACAGTACCGCACCAAACAAAGCTGCCTCTTCGCCGCCTGCGCCTCCCCTGATTTCCACATATACATTTTTATCGTCGTTGGGATCCCTGGGAGTCAGCAAGAGCTTCAGCTTCTGCTCCAGCTCGGTCTTCCGGGCCTTCAGCTCCTCGAATTCCGCCTGCGCCAGCTCCCGGAAATCCTCCTCCAGTGTCTCATCCAAAAGCGCTCTGGTCTGGGTTAAATTCTCCGCTGTCGTCTTATACGCTCTGTAGGTATCTACAACTTCTTCAAGCTCGCTGTGCTCCGTGACCACCTGACGGTAAAGGTCAGTATTGCCCAACACCTCAGGATCCATGAGCTTTTGCGTAAGCTCCTCATATCTATTTTCCGCTGCCTGCAATTTAGAAAGCATGGGGTAAAATCTCCTTTGTATGACTTAAAAATCTCTGCGCCCCTGCAGCGCCCTTGCCAGCGTGACCTCGTCTGTATACTCAAGGTCGCCTCCTACGGGAATACCGTGGGCAATCCGGGTAACGCGTACGCCGAAGGGCTTAATAAGCTTCGCCAGATACATGGCGGTGGCCTCTCCCTCTACATTGGGATTTGTGGCAATAATGACTTCCCTGATCCCGTCATGGATACGCATGACAAGCTCCTTCATTTTAATATCGTCTGGGCCGACTCCGTTCAGGGGAGATATGGCTCCGTGAAGGACATGATACACGCCCTTAAATTCCCTGGAACGCTCCATGGCAGCCACATCTCTGGGGTCCTGCACCACACAGATCACGGAATGATCCCGGGACAGATTGCCGCAGATATCACAGGTATCTTTGTCTGAAATGTTTTGACACTGGGTACAGAATTTCAGATTTTCTCTGGCGCTTACGATCGCCTCCGCCAGCCGCGCAGCCTCCTCTTTGGTCCCGTCCAACACATGAAAAGCCAGACGCTGGGCATTTTTATGACCGATTCCCGGCAGCTTTTCAAATTCCTCTATCAATCTTGTAAGCGACGCTGAAAAAAGTGCCATACTCTTATATCATTCCGCCCAATCCTGCGTTATATTTGCTCATGGTCTCTTCATTCAGCGCTTCACATTTCTCAGCTGCATCATTAAAGGCTGCCGTTACGAGATCCTCCAGCATTTCAACATCCTCAGGATCTACAACTTCGGGCTTGATGCTGACGCTCTTAAGCTTCTGATCGCCTGTCATAACTACCGTAACAGCGCCTCCCCCTGCGGTTCCTGTAATTTCCTGCGCGGCAATTTCCTCCCTGTCTTTCTCCATTGCCGCCTGCATTTGCTGTGCCTGACGGAGCATCTGCTGCATGTTGTTACCGCTGCCTGCATTGGGGCGTTTCACACCGAAGCCGCCTCTCATTCCGCCTTTACCCATATATAATCAAATCCTTTCGCCATGTAATTTTATACATGGCTTATTTTAACACGAGAACCAATGTGTGGCAAGCAATCCGGAGCGAAAAGATGCAGCAGAGACGGACTGCAAGTACAATTGATTTTTTGAGTCAAAAAACTGCTTTGTATCTAATAATTTAGTTTTGAAAAAATAGATACAAACGTGTATCCATCGCAAAGATTTTTCGAGAAACAGATACAAAACACATGGCTGTTTGTATCTGTTTTTGCTATTTTGCGCCCCTTAGATACAAGATTGTATCTAAATAACAAAAAAAGCAGCAGACAGATACAATGCCTACATGCCATTTTACCCTCTGGTGACGATCTTGATCCACTTGTCGCCCCGGCACCGCACTGCGCAGATCCCTCCGTGGCCGTGCAACTACCGGAATAACGAAAAAAGAGTTCAAAGGCCGTATATAGAGAAGATGAATATTCCCCACAAAGACCCCGAATAAGCAAGGGGCTGACTCCAAAAATCAATTTTGAGTCAGCCTCTCTCCTTTTGCACAAATCGTGTTTATAAACAGGATTTTTCTTTTATCCCGTAAATACGGTTATGCGTACAAGTCCATCTTTCCCGAAAAATATGACTTTACCTTAAGATAGTCTGCCGACAGAAGCTTTCCGTCCCGGGTAACATCCATGGCATAGAGATATACGCCTTCCAATACGGAAGTATCCTGAAAATACTTTTTCAGAAGCAGATAGTCTGTACTGGTAACCTTTCCGTCGCCGGTAGCATCACCGTACACCACCACCGTCTTCTGTGCCAGTACGGTACTGCCTGAAACACTCTGCAAGATACAGCCAGTGCCTACATATCCTGAGGTAAGCTCTGTACCGTCCGCCTTCAGAATCCGCAGGCTCTCCTGATTTTTGAAATTACCGATAAAATCTGCCACAGAAGTCTTATCCCTTGTGTTGACGATGTAGTCCTCCTCAATGGCATATGCGCTGTCGGGAAGCAATTCTATGCCACCTGTAATGATCTCGGCATCGGGAGCAACGTCTACAAGGTATACACCCACATAATCCTTTTGAATATCCACAGTAATCTCTGTCAGTTCGTCACGGCTGCCCTCTGCAATAACACGGCCGGTAAGCAGATCTGTCACTGCATACTTGGTAGCATTAGTCAGGTTTAGATCCTCGTAGGGTATGGTCATGGTAATGGAGCTGTTGCTCTCAGATTTGTTGGTGGCAACAAGAATTCCCTTTCCTCCGCCATATCTTGCATAAGCGCCTCCCGACGCGGTAAGGGATCCTGCGCTCGATTTCACGGCGCAGATATTGGTCTCCCTGTGATTTTCGGGGAAATATCCGAATATTTCAGGATAGGTCCAACGGATACCGATATATTTCTTATAATCTTCGAAAAATTCTCTGTTCTCATACTGATACAGCCTGTCCCAGTTCAGGGTCTTACAGTACTGTATCTGATTTACAGTGTTGTCATTCCACTCTTCACCCATAAACCATATGGGAATAAACGGTGCCAGGATCGCCTGATAGCCGACATACGCCCTGTTGCCCTGCGCACAGGGAAGCGCATGGTCATGGCAGGAGAGCATAAAGGTATAGTATTGGAACTTTCCTCCGCTTTGCTGTTTCTGTAATTCATAGGAACCTATATAGTTTCCGGACTGACAGGCCCTGACAATATTCGTAGCATTAAGGAACACGCTGTTATTACTGGTCATACTATACTCTACTCCGTAGAGTACATTCACGCCCCATTGCTCAAAATCATAAATTTCACTGTTGCCTGAAAGTCCTCTGGAGTTGGGCTGCTCGGAGAATATGGCAATTTTTCTGCCCTGCTCTGCAAGACGCTGCTTTACGATTCCATACAGGGAATACCCCGTATATCCGGGCTCACAGTCACAACGGATGCCGTCCGCGCCTGTCTTCAGCATATTGTCTACCCAAGTGCTGATATACCACTCTCGCAGCTCGTTATTGCTCCAGTTGAAGGCAGCGCCTCCCCAGGCAGTTCCGCTGAACCAGTCCGGATGTTCTGTGTACAGGGGAGAGCTGTAGTCCACACCCCAGGTAATAGCATCAAAAAATACACGGATATTCCTCTTATGGGCTTCCTCCACAAATTCCCTGACGACCTTCCAGCCCTCTTCATAGTCGGTCGTGCCCGTCAGGTTGGAATTTACCGTATGCGGACCCGCATTTGAGTAGCCGGCGTTTGCATCGTCAAAATTATATCCGTCGTGTATGGGATTCAGCCAGATGCCGTTTACACCCATTTCCTCGTATACATTCAAAAGCTTTACCGCACCCTGGAAGGTTCTCTCCGGAGAAGCGGCCGCAATCTTGACCTCTGCGATAACCAGCTGGGAAAGCCAGTCCGGGGAGCCGTTCTCATCAACGGTAACCTCACTGTCCGGTACATATTTCGGGGTCAGATCCTTGTTATTAATGATATTTCCCATTTTACAGGAGCCGTTGTGAATGGACTTCAGGGTAAAGGATGCAGTATCAAAGCCCTGTTGGGGAACAGTTGAAAACTGTACATAGATCTTATTGATGTCGGTAATGTTTTCTGCCACTTTATCTGCCGGAACCGTGAATTCATTTCCGTTTACATCGACGGTAACAGAAGAATCCGAATTGACCCGGACACGGATGTCAATATCTCCGGATAAGTTGGCGGTCATGGGCACGGAAGCATCACAGGCGTACCGGTTCGTTCCGTAATTCACGCCCAGATAGCTGCCGCTCTTAAAGACAAAGCGCAGCGCGTTATCTTTCGTTGCATTGGAAGTTCCTTTGCCGGCCAGCCAGAAGCTCAATCCGTCACCGGTAAAATTCTCAATTGCAATATGCAGGTCGTCTAAAGAATAGGACTCCTTGGAGTATGTTCTGACATTCATGTTGTCACAGTTTGTCAGCACAACATCTCTGCCGTACTTCTCGCCATAGGACACCGTAAGGCTGTCAGGCCAGCTGGTACCTGTATAACAGGTTTTAGAACCGGCGCCGTAGTAATAGGCATCTACATTGACTTCTGCCTCTGCCGGTGTCTCAGCACGAACGGATAACTCCGGCACATTGGAAAGCAGACAGGTCAGGGTCATAACCAAAACCAATAAAACAGAAATTCGTCTCTTCATATCCAATCTCCATTCATTATAATTGTATTTTTATCTTATCATTAGAAAACAAAATTAGCAATATGGCCCTCCCGCACCGGAGACCATATTTAAGATATCATAACAATATATTAATATCGGTTTTTATTTTACCATTTTTTTGATGACCTTCAGCCTGGAGAACTCTTCCCGCTCCTTCTCTTCCAAAGCCGCAGAGATATCCGCAACCAGCGCTGTATATCTGGGAATCATAATATTTTTAAGGGCATTGGCCCGCTTCTGGGTCTTTCGTATATTGGAAGCCAGGCGGTAAATGCCATTCTCCACCTCGGCCAGTTCATATACCAGCTTCTTGACCTGACAAAAGCTGTAAACCGCTTTGTCAAAGTAAATATTGGTTTGGTAAAGGCTCATGCCCGGATCCACATTCTTCTCTTCTGTCAAGTCTCTGACAATAGGAATCTCCACACCCATAACGCTGTAGAATTTTATGTCCACGCCCTGTTCCTCCGGAATCGCCTCCGCCAGAAATTCCACATTGTCGATGCCAAGAGTCACATTGGCCTGTCGCAGGGCGTCATAGGCCTCCCGAAAGGTTTCGGAAATACATCCCTGCAGCGCCTTCGCCCTGTCCATAAGGGAGGTCATCTCCCGCATCAGGAGCTTTCTCTTCCTGTCCAGAAGCTCATAGCCCTTATCGGCCATTTTCAAGCTGTTTCTGGCGTTCATCAAATTTCCTTTTGTAGCTGTCTGTGCGGCATCCATGAGTCTGACTCATCTCCTCTTCAATGCAGATACTTCTGAATCAGTTCCGGATCCATTCTGTCCAGCTCTTCCGGACCCAGAATGCCCAGAAGCTCCCAGCCCAGATCCAACGTCTGCTGAATACTCCTGTTTTCATCATAATCCTGATTCAGAAATCTCTCTTCAAATGCTCTTCCGAATTCCATATACTTTTTATCCCGATCACTAAGCTCATCTTCACCGATTACGGAGGCAAGCGCTCTTACATCCTGTACGGTAGAATAAGCAGAAAAAAGCTGGTTGGCTACCGGAGCATGGTCTTCTCTGGTATACCCCTCTCCGATGCCGTCCTTCATCAGTCTGGAAAGGGACGGTAAAATGCTGATCGGCGGATAGATCCCCTTTTGGCTGAGGCCTCTGTCCAATACCACCTGTCCCTCTGTAATATATCCGGTCAGATCCGGAATCGGATGGTTGATATCGTCATTGGGCATAGACAAAATCGGGATCTGGGTCACAGAGCCCTTTTTATTTTTCAGCATGCCCGCTCTTTCATAGATGGAGGCCAAGTCACTGTAAAGATACCCGGGATAGCCCTTACGGGAAGGAATTTCTCCTCTGGAAGAGGATATTTCACGCAGAGCCTCACAATAGGCCGTCATATCTGTCAGCACCACAAGTACCTGATAGTCCTTTTCAAAGGCCAGATATTCGGCAGCTGCCAGAGCGCATCGGGGCGTAAAGATCCTTTCAACAGCCGGATCGTTGGTGAGATTCAGAAACATGGCAACATGGTCCAGAACGCCGCTGTCCGCAAAGGAATTCCGGAAAAATTCCGCCACATCATGCTTGATGCCTATGGCGCCGAATACCACCGCAAATTTTTCATCGCCGCCCATCAGTCCTGCCTGCCTTACGATCTGGGCAGCCAGTTTATCGTGGGGAAGACCGTTGCCGGAGAATACAGGCAGCTTCTGTCCCCGGATCAGCGTTGTCAGAGCGTCGATTCCGGAAATACCCGTCTTAATATAGTCTCTGGGATATTTTCTGGCCATGGGATTGATGGGAAGTCCGTTTACATCGTAGGCCTTCTCCGCATAGACCGGTCCCAGACCGTCCGCAGGTCTGCCCGCGCCGTCGAAAACTCTTCCCAGAATCTCCTCCGAAACACCCAGGGTCAGCGGCTTTCCCAAAAAGCGTGTGGCCGCAGAGGTAAGGGCCATTCCCTTGGTGCCCTCGAACACCTGGAGCACGGCATTTCCCCTGCTGACATCGATCACATTGCCCATCCGTACACTGCCGTCGTTAAAATGGATCTCAGCAAGTTCATCATAGCCTACATTCTCCACGCCCTCCAGCATGATCAGAGGTCCGTTGATACGCTTGATTCCTGTATATTCTATAATCATCTGCATTCGTCTCCTCGCTAAAAATTACTTCCGCTTGTGCTCGGCATACTCCTTCTGGAGATTCTTCAGGCTCTCGTCGAACTCCTTCTTCATCTCCGTAAGAGGGGTAAAATCGTCATTAAATACGGAATATTTTACCGATATACACTTGTCAAAATACCCCAGCTCTTTAATCACGGATACGGGGATACCCATTTTGACCGCCTCTACGCTTCTGTCATATAAGTACAGCATGGTGTCCATCATATAATACTGCTTCTCCAAAGGCACATAGGTATCCACCGGGTGGAAAGCATTCTGCTGCAAAAAGCCTGTTCTCAGCACTCTGCACGCCTCCAGTACCAGCTTCTGCTCCTCCGGAAGCACATCCGCACCAACCAGTTTAACGATTTCCATTAAATCGTTTTCCTCCTGTAAAAGCCGTGCCATTTTGTTTCTTCTGTCCACAAAATCGGGATTTACATTGTCCGTGTACCATTTGTCCAGATCCCCCGTATACTCGCTGTAGCTGGTAAGCCAGTTGATGGCAGGGTAGTGCCTTGCATAGGCGAGCTGTCTGTCCAGACCCCAAAAGCACCGGATATACCGTTTTGTATTCTGGGTCACGGGCTCTGAGAAATCGCCCCCCGGAGGGGATACGGCGCCGATAACCGATACACTTCCGGTACTGCCGTTGTAGCTCTCGATCCGGCCTGCACGGCCGTAGAATTCAGAAAGTCTTGAGGGCAGGTAAGAGGGAAATCCCTCTTCTGCGGGCATCTCCTCCAGACGCCCGGAGATCTCACGGAGGGCCTCTGCCCAACGGGAGGTGGAGTCTGCCATGATCGCCACATCATAGCCCATATCTCTATAATATTCTGCTAAGGTAATACCGGTATAGATGGAAGCCTCTCTGGCTGCCACAGGCATATTGGAGGTGTTGGCGATCAGAACCGTCCGCTCCATAAGCGAACGCCCTGTTCTGGGATCCTTCAGTTTCGGAAAATCCTCCAGTACCTCTGTCATTTCGTTTCCGCGTTCCCCGCAGCCGATATACACAATAATATCCGCATCGCACCACTGGGCAAGCTGGTGCTGTGTCATAGTCTTACCGGTGCCGAAGCTGCCCGGAATGGAGGCCGTACCGCCTCTGGCAATGGGGAACAGGGTGTCAATGACACGCTGACCCGTTATGAGAGGCTCATCGCTGCTCAGCCTTTTGGCAAAGGGTCTCGGCTCCCGGACGGGCCATTCATGGCACATGGTAATATCCTTTATTTCTCCGGAGGAAAGCCGTATGCTGCATACAGGATCTTTCAGGCTGTAATCTCCCTCTGCCGCAATGTGCTCTATTACCGCAGTCTGCCCTTTGGGAATCACACCGTAGGGAACCATGATCTTATGGGTCACAGAGCCTGTCTCGGGCACTTCCCCCAGAAAGGACAGTGTATTGACCCTGTCCCCTTTTGTCCCACAGGGAGTAAAATGCCATTTTTTCTCCATATTTAAATTGTCACAGTCCACGCCTCTGTCCATAAAGTCGCCGGTCTGTCGGTAAAGATCCTCCAGCGGCCTCTGAATACCGTCGAAGATATTTCCGATGATACCGGGTCCCAGAGTGACGGACAGCGGCTTATCCGTGGAAACAACCGGCTCTCCCGGCCTCAGCCCGGAGGTGGATTCATAGACCTGAACGGTGATTTCCTCTCCGTCCACACCGATGACCTCACCTATGAGCTTTTCATTTCCCACCAGCACCACATTTTGCATGGCGATATCCGTGTCTCCCCTGGCTTTCACAACGGGACCGTTTATTCTGTAAATTGATTTCATAGTCAGCTGCCTCCTATTTAATGGCCAGTTTGCTCCAGGACAGGAACTGCTCCCGCTCTGCATCCATCATAGCCCTGATGGAGTTGTCAATGATCCTGCCCGAAGACGGAATACGCATTTTACAGCCTCCGATCATGTCCTCCGTGCTGATTTCCACTTTAACGGATACCCCCGGCAGATAGCGGATCGCCAGACTGTTCACACTGCCGCTTCTGGTTTCGGCGTCCTCTTTGCTTAAAATGACCGTTACGGTTCCGTCATACCGGCCGCTTTCCATGGCCTGCACCAGTTTTCTCTCAAAAAATTGCTCATATTCGGAAGACCTGACATAATCCTTCAGCTTCTCCTCCAGCTTTCCGAAAACGCTGTCGATAATATCATTTCGTTTCTGCGCCAGAGCGGTCTGCCCCCGGTTTTTGGCAGTGGAGACAATCAGCCTTGCTTCCTTCTGGGTATCCTCAACGGCCTTACAGTATACGGCTTTGGACTCCCTTTTGTACACCGCTTCCGCCTGTGACAGGGCAGCCTTCATTTTATTTTCAAAGGCAGCCTCTAAGGTGTCTTTTTCCTGCACCGCCTGGGTAATAACGGTTTTCTCAAAATATTCCAGTTTCTCCTCTATTGATTTCATATACCGATCGTCTCCTTTACATAGGCGGTAATCGAATCTTCCCCTCTGGCGGATCCGTGTCTGTCCGGAATAACCACCAACAGCGGCAGTTCATGAGTCTGTTTCATCTCTTTGATCAAATCCGGCGCCATATCGCTGATTTTCTCCGTAACCAGAACAATACCTACCTCCCGGTCACTTCTGACCTTCTCCAGACACTTCTCCAGAGTCTCTCTGTCATGGACAACCGTACCGAGAACGCCTGCAAGACGCATACCTGTCAGTGTATCAATATTATCACTGATTAAGTAAACCGTCATTGTCTTACACCTTGTTCAGAATCATAATCGAGATAATCAAACCGTAAATCGCAATACCCTCTGCAAGGCCTACAAAAATCAGGGTCTTACCCAAAATAGAAGAATCCTCACTGATCGCACCCAGTGCTGCCGATGCGGAAACCGCAACAGCAATACCGGCGCCAATGGTTGCCATGCCTGTGGACAGCGCCGCCGCCAAACGACCGATCCCGTTGCCTCCGTCGGAAGCAGCAGTCTCCGTTACGGCAACGCCGGTTCCGTCTGTTGCCGCGTT
>CBCSVZ010000012.1:0-11629 GCA_965143695.1 uncultured Oscillospiraceae bacterium | reverse complement strand
TAATACTGCCTCATATCATGATGGTTTTATTAGCATAACGCAGGGAAACCGAATTGTCAAACTTGCAATTATTGAAAGGGCGTTGTAAAATTACTTTTGTTAATATCTTGGAAAGAGGGAACGAACATGATCAAAGTGACGCTGAAGGACGGCTCCTTCATGGAGCTGGAAGATGGCAGCAGAGTGATTGATGCCGCAATGAAAATCAGTGAAGGTCTTGCAAGAGCTTCTGTTGCAGGCGAGGTAAACGGAGAAACAGTAGAGCTTACCGCGGCTCTTCATGAAGGTGATACATTAAATATCCTGACCTTTGATACGGAGGAAGGCAGAAAAATATTCCGCCACACCACCTCACATATATTAGCCCAGGCAGTGAAACGGCTGTATCCCGACACCAAGCTTGCGATCGGTCCCGCTATTGAAGACGGATTTTACTACGACTTTGACTCGGAGACGGCTTTTACTGCGGATGTTCTGAGTAAAATAGAAGAAGAAATGAAAAAAATCGTGAAAGAGAAGCTTTCGCTGGAGCGTTTTACCCTGCCCAGAGAAGAGGCCATCAAATTTATGCAGGAGCGTCAGGAGCCCTACAAGGTACAGCTGATAGAAGAGCTGCCTGAGGGGGAGGAGATCTCATTTTACCGACAGGGAGAATTTGTGGATCTGTGCGCAGGTCTGCATCTGGACACTACCGGCAAGGTGAAAGCCTTTAAACTTACCCAGGTGGCAGGTGCCTACTGGAAGGGCAGCGAGAAGAATAAAATGCTCCAGAGAATATACGGTACCAGCTTCCCGGACAAGAAGGAACTGGCGGCCCATCTGGAGAAGCTGGAGGAGGCAAAGCGCCGTGATCACAATAAGCTGGGAAGAGAACTGGAGCTGTTTACGACCTCTGAGCTGATAGGACAGGGGTTGCCGATTCTGCTTCCCAAGGGGGCGAAGATCATTCAGATCTTACAGCGTTTTGTGGAGGACGAGGAGGCTAAGAGAGGCTGGCAGCTGACCAAGACGCCCTATATGGCCAAGAGTGATCTGTACAAGCTCTCAGGACACTGGGATCACTATCAGGACGGCATGTTTGTAATGGGCGACGAGGAGAAGGACAAAGAGGTATTCGCCCTGCGTCCGATGACCTGTCCGTTCCAGTATCAGGCATATCTGAACCGCAGCCGGTCTTACCGGGATCTGCCGCTTCGATATGATGAAACCTCTACCTTGTTCCGCAATGAATCCTCCGGGGAAATGCACGGCCTGATCAGAGTACGGCAGTTCACGATTTCAGAGGGTCATCTTATGTGTACGCCCGACCAGCTGGAGGATGAATTCAAAGGCTGCCTGGAGCTGGCCATTTATATGCTGAAGACACTGGGACTCTATGAGGATGTGTCTTATCGGTTCTCCCAGTGGGATCCGGAGGATAAAGAAAAATATATCGGTACGCCGGAGCAGTGGGACGAGGCGCAGGGCGTGATGAAGAAAATACTGGATCACCTGGAGATCCCCTACAAAATCGGTATCGGTGAGGCGGCTTTCTACGGGCCCAAGCTGGATATTCAGATTAAAAATGTATACGGGAAAGAGGATACGCTGATCACCATACAGATCGACCAGATGCTGGCGGAGAAATTCGGCATGGTCTATACGGACAGAGACGGCACCAAGAAGAACCCTTATATTATCCACAGAACCTCTATCGGTTGCTATGAGCGTACCTTGGCGCTCCTGATTGAGAAGTATGCCGGTGCGTTCCCCGCATGGCTGGCCCCTGTTCAGGTAAAAGTGATGCCGATCATTGACAAGCAGGCGGACTACTGTGCCGATATCTGCAGAAAGCTGGAGGCGAAGGGCTTCCGGGTGGAGCTGGACGACAGAAACGAGAAAATCGGCTACCGGATCCGTGAGGCGCAGCTGGAGAAGGTCCCCTATATGCTGGTTGCCGGCGATAAGGAAATGGAGGCGGGCCATGTAAGTGTCCGCAGCAGAAAGGCTGCCGGCGAGACCCGGGATATGAGTATTGACGCGTTTATTGCCATGCTGACAGAGGAAGTGGAGACCAAAAAGAGATGAGCAGTGCGGATATTGCCTTTATCAATACCTGTAAGAGCATTATAGAAGAGGGAACCTGGGTTACCGATGAGAAGGTCCGCCCCAAATGGGAAGACGGTACGCCGGCTTATACCAAGAAAAAGTTCTGCGTGGTGAACCGATATGATTTATCGAAGGAATTTCCTTTGCTGACTTTGCGGCCTATCGGTTTAAAATCCGCTGTTGATGAGATCCTTTGGATATACCAGAAGAAGTCTAACAATATCCATGATTTGAACAGTCATATCTGGGACAGCTGGGCCGATGAGAACGGCTCTATCGGCAAGGCCTACGGCTACCAGATGGGTGTGAAGCACAAGTACCGTGAGGGCGAATTTGATATGATTGACCGGGTCATTTATGATCTGAAGAATAACCCCTGCAGCCGTAGGATCATGACCAATATGTACAATTTTGCGGATCTGTCGGAGATGGCGCTGTATCCCTGTGCTTACAGTATGACATTTAATGTTGTGGAAGACAGGCTCTGTGCCATTCTGAATCAGCGGTCTCAGGACATGCTGGCCGCCAATGCCTGGAATGTAGCCCAGTATGCGGCACTGATCCATATGCTGGCCCAGGTGACGGGACTGAAGCCCGGCGAATTTGTCCACGTGATTGCCGATGCCCATATCTATGACAGGCATATGCCCGTTGTAGAGGAGCTGATCCGGAGACCTGTGTATCCGGCGCCCAAGTTCGAACTGGACCCGGACATCAAGGATTTTTATGATTTTACCGTGGACAGCTTTACGCTTACGGACTATCAGCACGGGGAGAAAATTGACCGATTCCCCGTAGCCATTTAAAGGAGATACCAACATGAATCTGATTGTAGCAGTAGATGAAAACTGGGGGATCGGATACCGGGGCGATCTGCTGGCCCGTGTCAGCACGGATCTGAAAAATTTCCGCAGGGTAACAAGCGGCAAGATCGTGGTATACGGTTCCAACACGCTGGCAACCTTTCCCGGAGGGCGGGTGCTTCCCAACAGAACCAATATTGTGCTGAACTGGGATCCGGACTATGCGCCGGAGGGTGCTGTTGTGGTCCATTCTTTAGAGGAACTCTTTGGGGAACTCAAAAAGTATGACACGGACGAGGTGTTTGTCATAGGCGGCGCCAGTGTATACAATCAGCTGCTGCCTTACTGCGACAGGGCCTATGTGACCAAATTCCTGAAACGGTTTGAAAGCGATGTGAGGATCCCCAATCTGGACGAGGCGGAGGACTGGCAGACAGTCTGTGCCGGAGAGCCTATGGAGGTGCCGGACGCGGATTTTAAAATTCAGTTTTTGGAATACGGGAGAAAATAGGGTTTTGAAACAGGGGCGGAGTGGCCTTGTATACCGCAGGGCCGTTAGCGCAGAATTGTAGGTAATTTTTGCATACGAATTTATGAAGCCTTCCAACTTTGTATACAAAAAACGGCCGGCAATGGATGCTGGGGCCGTTTTTTTGTATACCTTTTACGGTTGCAATGTCTTTTGTATGTAAGATTTACATACAAAATAGCCGGTTCGGGGAAATTGTATCAATTTGCAAGGAAGCTGTACCGGTCCTTCCCTTAATTTGCCGCTTCCGCCAGAGTAATCAGGTTCTCTGCCGCCCGCCTTCCGATGAGCAAATCGCTGCGACCGTTAAATACCACCCTGTAGAAATTACTGTCATATTCATACAGGCTGAAGGTCATTTCCCGGAAGCTGTCGGTGTTTCTGGTCAATACCGCCGTCAGAGCCGCTGTGCCGCTGTATGACGCGGAATCTGCCTGGCCTTCCGCCGAAAGCTCTGTCAGGGCGTTAAAGAAGCTTTCGAATCCGGCGTGCTCCTTTCCGTCGCCGGCGTCAACCGTCACAGAGCCTGAGGCCGTAGTAAGCTTTGCAGCAGAAACCGTATCCATACTCATGGCAAAAACAGTATCATCCCGAAGCTCCGCTACAGAGGCCGATGTGACAGAGGAGAGGGTAGTGCCTGTCATGGTGCAGATCATAGAGGCGCCGTCCCGAAGCACATAATCGCCGCCGTCGGGGGTCTCTGATCCGATGTACAGCAGAAATGTCCGGCTTTCCGTAACCGTTTCGGAAGTACCGTCCTCAGATTCCGCGGCTGTCTCCTCCGTGTAGTCTACCCTGACCGTATAGGCGGGATCCTTCAGCCCGTAGGTTTCCAGATCCGCCTCCGTAACGGTATAATCTGCACAGCCGGAGTAAGACAGGGAGGCCAGAGACGAAAGCAGGGTGTTTACACTGTTCTCGTCTGCGGCTGTTTCCCCGTGGTTACTGTCTTTGGCAAACCATTTCTGGGAAGAGGAATAGTACTGGGGATTTCCGTCCTCATAGCTTAAGAGCGCCAAATCATTTATCTCCACTGCGGTGATATCAGAAGAGGACAGCGATGCAAAGGTGTCCAGCGCAATCAGGCTTCCCTTGGTTACACAGAACAGCTCCGGCAGATCAGAGCCTACCAGATAGGAGGTATCGGAATCTGCCATACACAGATAATATCCGTCAACATTCTGATTATAGTCTCCGATATAGAAGGTGTCCGTGCCCTCCGATGTTGTCACATCAATGATGCATTGGGGAGTTTCCAACCCGAACTCCGCCTTATAGGAGGCGTCTTCACTGACCTTTTTTGTTGCCGCTATACCGGTAAAGACGGCGGCCATAGACTCCGCGGTTTTGGTGTCCAGGGGAAAGTCCGGATCATCCTCCAGCGTCCAGCCTGCATCTTCTGTGTATACCAGAGTTACTTCCTCTCCGCTATAGGTAAAATGCAGCTTGGAAATAGCCGAAGTGTCTGTTTCGTATACGGTCAGATTCTGCTGGGTATTGCTTTCCTCCGAGGTTTCCTCTTTACCGGTAAAATGAACAGTTATGAAATAGCAGGCGGCGACCGCTGCCAGAATGCCCAGGGCGATTACAAGCTTAAGGGGTCTTTTCATCTGCGCTTCCTCCTCTTTGTCCAGATCACAAAGCCTGCGGCAACCGTTCCTACAGGAATGATCACGCAGAGAATTACAGTCCAGAGACTCTTCTGCCCGTCTGTAACCAGCAGTGTTTCGGAATCCAGGCTGATGGAACGGATCGATATGGTTTCTTCTCTGTCGCACATCCAGCCAACGGCATTTAGAAAAAGATTGGAGTTCGCGCCGGCAACTGCCTTGTCAATACTGTCATCCAGCATATTAACAGAGGAGAACCACACCAGCTTTGCTTCCTTGTCATCAAAGCTTTCGGAAGCTGCCATTGCTGTGTAGAAGGGCCCTTCCGTATCTCCGGATTCCTTTTCCAGGGTAGAGGCATTTTCGGGATCCTCCTTCGCATAGCTGGAGGAGGTGGTTTCCAAAAGCCCTGTTACTTCCAGCGTGCTTCTCAGATTGTCAGCCTGCTTCAGAGCATGTGCAATGGGCTGTAAAATATAGTATCCGCCGTCGATAATGGGGTCGGTAATTTCATGGCTGTCTTTCTCAGGGAGCAGATAATAGGGATATTGATAATAGTAATTGCTGTTTCCCTCAAATACGATCTGACCGGTGGCTTCGATTCCGTATTCGGCGCCTACTGCATACAGATTTGTAAGCGCGCTTTCCGTTTGTCCGGTGATCATAAACATTTTACCTCCTGCTTCCATATAGGTGAGCAGCATGGCCTTTTCATCTTCTGAAATGTCTTTCGCGGGAGAGTAGATCAGCAGACAGTCGCAGTCCTCGGGTACACTTCCTTCCGAAAGCAGGCTTAAGGAGGCAAGCTCTATGTTATCGTCCTTGAGATAGCCCTGCAGCGTATCGCTGAGCTGCGCTTCGCCGTGTCCGGTCAGACAGTACATCTTGGGAAGGGCACTGCTGGCCACATAACTGATGGCAGAGGTGATCTGGTTCTCCGCGTCGAAGGAGTAGGACGCATTGCCTGTAGAGTAGTAGGCGGAATAATCCGCAACATAAATACTGTTGTAGTCTATGACCTTCGACCGCAGTTCACTGGTTACGATCAGGCTGTTGCTGTTTACTTTATCACTGGTATAGGACTGTGTAAAAGAGGGATACAGCGCCGGGTCCTTGTATTCCACCTTGATTTTATCGCTCAGGGCTTTGTATCTGTTCAGCAGCTCCTGAATGGAACTGTCCTCTTCACCGGTGCCTGCAATCAGATAAATCGTAATGTCTTTATCCACCGCTGCTACGATCTTCTCGGTCTGTTCTGACAGCGTATACTGTGAAGTGGCGGTCATATCCAATTTTGTCAAAGTAGTGGGGAGTGCTGAAACCATATAGTTTACGGCAATTGCGATGGCAATTACGATTACGGAAATCAGAAGACTGTACCCGCCTATTTTAAGATTTTTGCTTTTAAAAGTATCTTTAAAATTTTTCATGGTAAAATGGTCTCCTTTCTCAGCTCCAACGCTTTTTCTCAACTGTCTGCACCGTCAGGAAGGCAAATATCAGTACCACAGTCATGTAATAGACGATTGCCGTCAGGTCCAGCATACCGTTTATAAAGCTGTCGTAGAAAACGTCGAAAACTGCCAGATGGTTCAGCAAAGAGGGGAAACTGTTCTCCAAAAGAGCGGAGTCCGTAAAATACACAATTGAAATGCCTGCCGTACCCAGAACCGCAAGCAGGGACGGTATGAAATAGTTCTTTGTTACAACGTAAATAATCAGAGCAACCGCTACAAACAGCAGAATATAGCAGAAGAAGCTTCCGGAAGCAGTTGTGGGCAGCAAGCCGGTAATGGAGGTCATCAGATAAGACAGCAGGAGGGCGCCCAGACTTACAACACAGGCAATAATCTGACTTTCCGTCAGGGAGGATACAAACATCCCGATGGAGATGAGTGCGGCGCCCAAGAAGAAGAAGCCCAGCTGGGCGCTGTATGCGGATTTCAGGTTTACGGTTCCGAACCGGGAGAGTATTAGGGGATACAGCATCATGATGACGGTGGGAACGGCATATGCCGTGAGCATGGCCAGATATTTTCCTATCACAATCGAAGGGACCTTGACCGGCAGATAGTAGAGCAGCTGATCCGTCCTGTTATGCTTCTCCTCAGAAAAGATTCTCATTGTAAGAATGGGTACTACCAGTATAAAAATAAAGGACATGTTGCTGAGGGCATACTCAAAATTGGGGTAGCCGTAGGTAAAATTCAGAGCGATGCTGTAGATGCCCGCCATGAGCAGAATAAAGCCTATAAAAACATAGCCGGTCATATTGGAGAAGAGTCCTTTCAGTTCTCTTTTATAAATCGCTTTCATCTTCTGTTACCTCCTCCTTTGTTTTCTTTTTCGGTTTTTTTTGCTTCCTGTCCGAGCTGTCGTCCGTGAGCCGGATGAAGATGTCCTCCAGACTTAAAGTTTTGGAAACCATTTCCAGAAGGGGCATTTTACCCTCCGCAAAGGCATAGAAGATGGCCTCCCGAATATCCCGGTCTGCGGAGGTCTCAAAGGAAACCGATACCAGGCCCTCCGCTTTTTCGTCCAGTGCTAACTTTTGAATTTCCTCGAAAGAGGAGAGCAGCTCTCTGACCTTCTCCGGAGACCCTTTTACGGTCATGGAGACGGTGTTGGTGCCCGCCATCAGTTTGGTGAGGTTCTCCGGAGTATCGCTGGCGACCAGCTTGCCGTGGGCGATGATCATAATGTAGTCGCAGACGGCGCTTACCTCGGAAAGAATATGACTGCTGAGAATTACCGTGTGGTCTTTTTTCAGGGATTTGATCAAATCTCTGATTTCAATGATCTGCTTGGGATCCAGACCTACGGTGGGCTCATCCAGTATGATTACCTCCGGGTAGCCTATCATAGCCTGTGCGATACCCACACGCTGCTTGTACCCCTTGGACAGGTGGCGTATGAGCGTATTCTGCACATCGGCTGTTTTTGTCCTTTCCATAATATCGGCAATTTGTTTTTTGCGCTCTTCTTTGCCGAGTCCTTTGGCTTCCCCGATAAAGTCCAGATATTCCAAGGGTGTCATATCGGGATAAAGAGGCGGGATCTCAGGAAGATAGCCGATGGCCTTTTTCGCCTTCACAGCATCTTCGAAGATATCATTCCCGTTAATAGAAACAGTACCGCTTGTAGCGGCAAGACAGCCGGTGATGATATTCATCGTTGTGGACTTCCCGGCGCCGTTGGGCCCTAAGAGGCCGTAGATCTTACCGGGCTCAATTGTAAAGCTCAGATCGTCTACCGCCAGATGGTTCCCGTACATTTTTACAAGGTTATTGACCTCAATCACGATAAATCCTCCTAAATTATTAATATCAATACAGATACAGCTTACACAGGTTACGTGAAGAACAGGTGACCGTGGGCTACAGGTTTTGTGAAAAATGTCGCTTTTTTTGTAAAAGCATGGTATACTCTAAACAAATTTATATTATTTAAGGAGACGAAGACCCATGGTCATTTTACCGAAAGTAAGAGGATTTATTTGTACAACCGCGCACCCCGCAGGCTGCGAAGCCAATGTGAGAGCGCAGATAGAGTATGTTAAAGCACAGCCTAAGACCGACGGCGGAAAGAAGGTTTTGGTGGTCGGCGCATCCATGGGATACGGACTGGCCTCCAGAATTGCAGCGGCATATTCCTGCGGCGCCGCTACGGTGGGTGTCATTTTTGACAAGCCGGGAACGGATTCCAAGCCGGGCTCTGCAGGCTGGTATAACACTGCGGCTTTTGAAAAGGCAGCCGCGGAGGACGGGCTCTATGCCAAGACTGTTAACGGCGACGCATATTCCATAGAAATCAAGGACAAAGTCATTTCTCTGATCAAAAAGGATCTGGGCAAAATCGACATGCTCATATACAGCATGGCAGCACCCCGGCGTACCATGGCCGACGGCACCGTGTACAGTTCCGTACTGAAGACTACAGGAGATTCCTATACCAATAAGACGATCGATCTGCGCACGAAGGAAATTACGGAAGTAACCATCCCCCCTGCAAGCGATGAGGAGATCCTTGCCACGGTGAAAGTCATGGGCGGTGAGGACTGGATGGACTGGATCGAAGCGCTGAAGGCGGCAGACGCCATAGAAAAGAACGCGGTGACACTGGCCTATTCCTATATCGGCCCCGCGCTTACCCACCCTGTCTATATGGACGGATCCATTGGCAGAGCCAAGGCACATCTTTTCGAGACCTCTAAGGCGATCAGCGAGAAGTTCCCGGATATCAGGGCGCTGATTTCTGTCAATAAGGCCTTGGTGACCCAGTCAAGCGCGGCGATCCCCATTGTTCCGCTCTATATTTCCATCCTCTATAAAGTGATGAAAGAGCAGGGCGTTCACGAGGGGTGCATCGAGCAGATGTACCGATTGCTCCATGACAAGGTATTCGGAGACCCTGCGGCTACAGATGAAGAAGGACGTATCCGTATGGACGATCTGGAGATGAAACCGGAGATTCAAAAGCGCGTATCGGAAATATGGGAACGCATCAACAGCGAAGCGCTGAATACAGATGCGGACATAGACGGCTACTGGGAGGATTTCTACAGGCTTTTCGGTTTCCGCGTGCCGGGAGTCGACTATGAAGCGGATGTATCCTGCACAGTTCCGGTACCCAGTATAGAAGAGTGAGGCGGTCATGGCAAAAAAATTTCTGACCCTCAGCTTTGATGACGGAACCGTCTATGACAGGCGCTTTATAGAGATCCTGAACAAATACGGTATCAAGTGTACCTTCAATCTGAACGCGGGTCTTTTCGGCGAAAGCAGTCTGCTGGAGTGGGATCGGTACCGCATTCTGCATACAAGGGTAAATGTCACAGAGGTTACCAGGCTCTACGAAGGCCATGAGATTGCGGGCCACGGCATGAAGCATCCTAATCTGCTCAACTGTAGCCGCCACGATATCATTCATCAGGTAGAGCATGAAAGACAGGCGCTCAGTGCGCTCTGCGGGTATGAGGTCAGGGGCTTTGCCTATCCGGGAGGCCCTTTATATAATCAGGAAACTGTAGAAATTCTGAAAAATGACACAAAGGTGGAGTATGCCAGAAATATTGATGAGACCCTGAACTTTGAATTTCCCGAGAACTGGTACGAGTGGCGGCCTACCGTATTTCACGGCTCGCCCCTGCTCACGGAGACTGCAGAGCGGTTTCTGGCGGCAGAACCGGAGCGGGATCTGCTGTTCTGTGTATGGGGACACTCCTACGAGTGCGAAGCCTGGAACAGCTGGGATATCCTGGAGAAGTTCTGTAAAATGATGGGCGGACGCGGTGATATTACCTATGCGACCAATATTGAAGTGAAGGATTATATCTGCGGCGGTGTAAAATGACCTGGGAAGATTTGGAAAAAGCCTGCTATTGCTGTCACGCCTGCAGGCTTTGTGAGAACAGAACAAATGTAGTCATCGGCAGAGGCTCCCGTACCGCTCCCCTGCTTTTTGTGGGAGAGGGCCCCGGTGAGAATGAGGACAAGCAGGGCGTCCCCTTTGTAGGCGCTGCGGGTCAGCTCCTGGATATGGCGCTGACCTCCATCGGCTTTCAGCCTCAGGATTATTATATTGCCAATGTGGTGAAATGCCGTCCTCCTCACAACCGAACGCCCCAGGAGGATGAGTGCATGACCTGCATCAGCCTTTTACGCGGCCAATTTGCCTTAATAAGGCCTAAAATTGTTGTGTGTCTGGGAAGTGTCGCTGCAAATTATCTGATTGAAAAAGACTGCAAAATAACAAAAATACGGGGCACCTGGAGAGAGAAGAAGGGTGTCTGGTTTATGCCCACCTATCATCCGGCTGCACTGCTGCGGGATGAATCCAAAAAGTATGACATGTGGAAGGATATCAAGAGCGCGTATGACAAATTGCAAGAGCTTGGAACTTGACAGACTGTACCGTGAGTATCAAGAGTGTGTGGATCAGCGTTTCCCGGACACCCTGCCCCATGAGTTTGTATGGGGCTTCGGCTCTCCCGACAGCCCGGTAATGCTGGTGGGGGAGGCCCCGGGGAAGGACGAGGTATTGCAGGGCAGGCCCTTTGTGGGCAAAGCGGGTAAAATGCTCACTGCTTTTTTGGAGGGCGCGGGCCTTAACAGAGAAGATCTGTTTATCAGCAATACCATGAAATACAGACTGTCCAAAGAGGGCGCAAGACCCGGTACGCTGGTGAACAGACCCGCCCGCCGGGAGGAAATTCTGTTTTCTTCTGAATATTTAAGGCGGGAAGCGGAAATCATACATCCCAAAGCAGTGGTCACGCTGGGAAATGTTCCCCTGAAGGCCGTGACCTATGTGTCTGCTGCGGCAGGCTGCCGGTGCAGCCATAAGAATGCCGCCGGAGGATGCAGCTTTTCAGACTTGCCTGACATCGGAACTGTACATGGGATGCCCATAGAAAATGCCTTCGGCATTGAGGGAATCTCCCTGTTCCCCCTTTATCATCCGGCCAGTGTTATTTATAACCGGGCCCTGGAAAGTGCGTATAAAAATGACCTGAAAAAATTTTTTGCGTTTTTTTCGATTTTTTTTGAAAAAAGGTGTTGACAGGCAGAAACTGAGGTGGTATACTAGCGAAGCTGTCC
>CBCSVZ010000011.1:0-11659 GCA_965143695.1 uncultured Oscillospiraceae bacterium | reverse complement strand
ATATGAAGATGAAGCCTATGACCGGCATGCCGGATATGAAGTTCTCTGTTGTTGTTTCTGCTTATGACTGTGTAGGCTGCGGTTCCTGTGCAAATGTATGTCCCGGACTTAAGGGCGCTAAGGCTTTGGTAATGAAGCCCTTTGCAACACAGACAGAAGCGCAGAAGGGCTTTGATTATGCGGTTGCCATGGGACCGAAGGCAGAGATTGCAGATAAGTTCAAGGATACCACCGTGAAGGGCAGTCAGTTCTCTAAGCCTTTGCTTGAATTCTCAGGCGCATGTGCAGGCTGCGGTGAGACTCCTTACGCAAAACTGGCTACACAGCTTTTCGGTGACAGAATGTACATAGCCAATGCCACAGGCTGCTCCTCGATTTGGGGCGGCAGTGCACCGGCATCTCCTTATACAGTAAATGAGAAGGGACACGGTCCTGCATGGCAGAACTCCCTCTTCGAAGATAATGCGGAATTTGGTTACGGTATGGTACTGGCACAGAATGCCATTAGAGAGCGTCTGGCAAAGAGCGTTCAGGAGATTGCCGACTCCGATGCTGACAAGGCTGCTGCCGCTGCGGCAAAGGCCTGGTTGGATACCAAGGATGACGGTGTTGCTAACGCTGCTGCAACGGAAGATCTGAAGGCAGCTCTGAATGCGGTTCCCAAGAAGTCTCCGATTGCCAAGGCAATTAAGACCGTTATGGCTGACAGCGATTACCTTGCTAAGAAGTCCACCTGGATATTCGGCGGTGACGGTTGGGCATATGATATCGGCTTCGGCGGTTTGGATCATGTGATTGCTTCCGGTAAGGATGTCAACATTCTGGTATTTGACACAGAGGTTTATTCCAACACCGGCGGACAGGCTTCCAAGTCAACCCCTGTAGGTGCGGTAGCACAGTTTGCTGCTTCCGGTAAGGGTGTTAAGAAAAAAGATCTGGCAAGTATTGCAATGAGCTACGGCTATGTATATGTTGCCCAGATCGCTATGGGCGCCGATTATAACCAGTGCCTGAAAGCTTTCCACGAGGCTGAGAGCTATCACGGTCCTTCTATCATTATTGCATATGCTCCTTGTATCAACCACGGTATTAAGAGCGGCATGAGCACTGCTATGTCAGAGGAGAAGAAAGCCGTTGCTGCCGGATACTGGCATCTGTTCCGCTTCGATCCCAGACTGGCAGAGGAGGGCAAGAATCCTTTCACGCTGGACAGCAAAGCTCCTACAGAGAGCTATAAGGACTTTATTTTAGGTGAGGTTCGTTACGCTTCTCTCCAGAAGGCATTCCCTGAGAGAGCAGAAGAGCTCTTTAAAGAAGCCGAGAAGAATGCTGCTGACAAGCTGGAGCATCTGCAGAAGCTTACAAAATTGTACGAGTAATTACTTATCGTAGTTCAGATGACCCGGAGGGCATACGCTTTCCGGGTCTTTTTTTGTTTTCTGGGAGTTCAAAAAATGGAAAAATTATGTTATTTGATTAAAACAATTTGATAAAAATGTACGCATGTGGTAAGATAAAAAGGAACATAGAACAAAAAACGAAAGAAAGGATAGAGGTCACATGTGCGGAATTGTAGGATTTACAAGCAATCATACCAACGCGGCGCCTGTTCTCTTAGACGGTCTCTCCAAGCTGGAGTACCGCGGCTATGACTCTGCCGGTATCGCAGTGCGGGACGGTACTTCCGATCCGGAGATCGTAAAAGCCAAAGGACGCCTGAAATTACTGTCTGAGAAGACGAACGGCGGCGCGGCTGTAGCAGGAACCTGTGGCATCGGCCACACAAGATGGGCCACGCACGGAGAGCCCAGCGAGACCAATGCCCATCCCCACTGTACTGACGATAATAATGTGGTGGGAGCCCACAACGGTATTATTGAAAATTATGTGGAGCTCAAAGAGAAGCTGCAGAGGAAAGGCTATACCTTCTACAGCCAGACGGATACGGAGGTAGCAGTCAAGACGGTTGATTACTATTACAGAAAATATGGAATGGGACCCATTGACGCCATTGCAAAAACCATGGTAAGAATCCGTGGCTCCTATGCGCTGGCGGTCATGTTCAAGGATTATCCCGGAGAGATCTATGTGGCGCGAAAAGACAGCCCGATGATCATTGGTTTAGGGAAAGAGGATGCTTATGTTGCCTCCGATGTGCCTGCCATTCTGAAATACACCCGCCAAGTCTATTATATCGGCAATTTGGAAATGGCGAGACTGACTCCGGGCCATGCGGCTTTCTACAATCTGGACGGCGAAGAAATCCAAAAGGAGCTTGTGTCCATTGATTGGGACGCGGAAGCGGCAGAGAAAGGCGGCTTTGAACATTTTATGATGAAAGAGATCCATGACCAGCCTAAGGCTGTAAGGGACACGATTGCATCTGTAGTGGCGGGAGAGTCGGACGTTCATATTGACCTGACATCGGTCGGTCTGTCGGAAGAGGACATACGGGATATTTCGCAAATTTATATTGCGGCCTGCGGTTCCGCTTACCATGTAGGAATTGCGGCACAGTATGTTATTGAGGATATGGTTAAAATCCCGGTACGGGTGGAGCTTGCCTCTGAGTTCCGTTACAGGAAACCGCTGCTGGACAGGAACGGACTGGTTATTGTCGTTTCCCAATCCGGTGAGACGGCAGATAGCCTGGCGGCTTTGCGTGAGGCAAAGGAGCAGGGGGTGCGGACCCTTGCCATTGTGAATGTTGTAGGAAGTTCCATTGCAAGAGAAGCCGATAATGTGTTCTATACGTTGGCGGGTCCGGAAATTGCTGTGGCAACCACGAAGGCTTATTCCACCCAGCTGATTGCCTTCTATCTGCTGGCGATTCAGTTTGGATATGTAAGAGGGGAACTGGACCGGGAAACCTATGGCCGGCTGATTGGAGAACTCCGGACGATTCCGGAGAAAATTGAGAAGATTCTGGACGATAAGGAGCGTATCCAGTGGTTTGCGGCCAAGTATGCCAATGCACAGGATGTATTCTTTATCGGCAGGGGAATTGACTATGGAATCTGTCTGGAAGGCAGCCTGAAAATGAAGGAGATTTCCTATATTCACAGTGAGGCGTATGCGGCGGGCGAACTGAAACACGGAACCATTAGCCTGATTGAGGACGGCACACTGGTAATCGGTGTTCTGACACAGAGTGCGCTGTATGAAAAGACGGTCAGCAATCTGGTGGAAGTAAAGAGCCGGGGCGCTTATCTGATGGGGCTGACTGCTTACGGACATTATGAGATTGAGGACATTGTGGATTTCAATGTCTATATTCCCAGGACAGACGATCATTTTACCGCTTCTTTGGCAGTCATTCCGCTGCAGCTGATGGGATATTACATGAGTGTTGCAAGAGGCCTTGATGTGGATAAACCGAGAAATCTGGCAAAATCAGTGACAGTAGAATAAAACATATAAAAAGGGGCTGCAAAAGCAGCCCCTGCCTGTTCCCTTAATGATGATCAGGCTTTACAGGTACTTCCTCTGACTACCAGCTCAGTGGAGACCTCTATTTTGGCAAGTGCGGCTTCCGGATAGTTGATTCTGTCGGATAAGAGACGCACTGCCCATACGCCGATATCGGTGCACGGAACCTTGATGGTGGTCAGTGCCGGTTCTACGATGGTAGAGAAGGCAATATCATCAAAGCCGATTATGGAGATATCATTGGGGACGGAAAGTCCGAATTCGTTAAAGGCTTTGATTGCGCCGATCGCCATACTGTCGTTGGTGGTCAGTATGGCTTTGGGGAATTTCACGCCGCTCTTCAGCATATTTAAAATATCTTCATAGCACCATGTGATCGTAGGTCTGGCAATAAAGATATTGTGCTCAGGCAGCGCAAGGTTCCTGTCTGCCATGATCTGTTTAAACGCATTGAATCTGGCCCTGCAATTGCTGCTGGGGGTATTGTTGTAGATATATCCTATTTCCTGATGTCCCAGACCGGCCAGATATTCAACCGCCATTCTGATAGATTCATAGTTGTTCATTACAACAGCGTTGTAATTCAGCATTGTCATATGGTTGTCCACAACAACAATGGGCTTCTTGATGCCATCAAAACATTTTACATCCTCTGCCTCGAGCTCTGTACCCAACAGGATGATACCGTCTGAATCGTCTGCTCCGGCGGCCTCTGCAATCTGGGCGAGGTTGTCCTTGTTGGCAGCAGTCATCTCCAGCGAATAGCCCATGCGCTTGGTTTCTTTGTAGATCGCGTCAATAATATCAGAAACAAAGCCGGTATTCTCCTGAACCAGCATTGCGTGATCACTGAATTTTATAAACCGAAAATTCTTGGTGATTTTATTGCGGTAATAGGGGGATACGGTATATCCGTTCTCCGTCAGCAAAGCGCTTACTCTTTTTCTGGTTTCTTCGCCGACTTGTCCGGTATTGTTTAAAACAAATGATACAGTTGAAGGTGATACATTAGCGGCTTTCGCTATTTCTTTCAGATTCATAAATTCACATCCTACAATCAAACTATTCTGACGACTTTTCAATTATATAGCCGATTTAATAAAAAGTCAACCCTTTAATAATGAAAAACTGTGCCGTCACGAACCGGAAATGCTGTTTTGGAGCAATCTTTTATTGAAGTTTGCGGATAAAGGTGCTAATATGTGAAACATACATTGTTCAGGAAGGAGTTGCTTGATTATGCTGACAGTAACTGAAAAATTAGACAGGCTTCGGGAAGAAATGAAGAAAGAGTATATGGATGCCTATATTATAGTAACGGATGATTTTCACAACTCTGAGTATGTAGGGGACTATTTTAAAGCCAGAGCATTTCTGTCCGGCTTTACGGGGTCTGCCGGCACTCTGGTAGTAACGGCGGAGGAGGCATGTCTGTGGACGGACGGCCGGTATTTTATACAGGCAGCTGCACAATTGGAAGGCAGCAGCATCACACTCATGCGAATGCGGCAGCCAGGGGTACCGACGATTCCCGAGTATTTGGAGGCGACGCTCGGAAATGAGGCGGCAATCGGCTTTGACGGACGCACGGTGAGCTGTACCTTTGTAAGAAATATAGAACAAAAGCTAAGAGGCAGAAAAATACAGTATCGCTATCAGTATGATCTCATTGACAGAATCTGGGCGGACCGACCGACCCTTTCCGCAGAACCCATATGGGAGCTCGGTGTCCGATACACCGGTATGTCCGCAGAAGACAAGCTCCGTAAGCTCAGAGAAAAAATGGCGGATCTGGGAGCGGATACCTTTGTGATCACGGCGCTGGATGAAATTGCATGGCTTCTTAATTTAAGAGGCGGAGATGTCCTGTACTGTCCTGTTTTTCTGTCATATATGATTGTACAAAAGGACAGGACCCGTCTCTATGTGCAGACAGGGGCTGTCAGCGGGGATATCGAACAGAAGCTGAACGCCATGGGTGTGGAGCTTCGGGCGTATGACGCCTTCTACGGGGATCTTGAATGTCTGGATGAGACTTCCTGTGTACTGGCTGACAGCGCGGCAGTCAACTACACTGTGAGCAGGTGTATACCGGCGTCGGTAAAGCGAATCGACCGTCCAAGCCCTATCGCTCTGATGAAGGCCGTCAAGACCCCGGCAGAGCGAGAGAATTTTAAAATTGCCCATGTGAAGGACGGTGTGGCGGTTACAAGATTTTTGTACTGGCTGAAAACCTCAGTCGGGAAGGAGTCCGTTACAGAGCGCAGCGCCGCAAAGAAGCTGCTGGAATTCAGGCAGGAGCAGGAGGGCTTTCTCTATGAAAGCTTCGAACCTATTATGGCTTACGGGAGCCACGGGGCCATCGTACACTATACGGCTACGCCGGAGACGGATGTTCCGCTTGCGCCCAAAGGCTTCCTGCTGGCAGACACAGGGGGACACTATCAGGAAGGCAGTACGGATATTACAAGAACGATCGCCCTGGGAGCGCTTACGGAGGAAGAAAAGGAATATTTTACCCTGGTGCTTATGGGACATCTGAATCTGTCCGCCGCCCGCTTTTTGTACGGCGTAAGGGGTGCGAATCTGGACTGTCTTGCCAGACGGCCGCTCTGGGAGTGCGGCCTTGACTACAACCACGGCACGGGACACGGCGTGGGATATCTTTTGAATGTACACGAAGGGCCCAATTCCTTTGCATGGCAGACTTCGGAAGGTGTCCTCAGAAGCGCTGTCTTCGAGGAGGGAATGGTGACCTCCAATGAGCCGGGCTTTTACGCGGAGGGAAAATTCGGTATCCGCCACGAAAATCTTATGCTGTGCGTCAAGGGGGAGGCGAATCAGTACGGGCAGTTCATGCAATTTGAAAACCTCACAATGGTGCCCTTTGACCTGGAGGCTGTTGTACCGGAAATGATGACAAAGAGACAGCGGATGCTTTTGAATGACTATCACAGACAGGTGTACGGAAAGATATCCCCTTATCTGCCGGTGGAGGAAAGAGCATGGCTGGCGGAGGCCACCAGGGCCATATAGGATGCGGTTGCTTTTTCCCCGCTGTTAGAGTAAAATAAAAATCTGATATTTTACAAGATGGAAAGAGGTTTGAGAAATTATGCACAGAATACTTGAAATCCTTGAGAACAACGCAGACCTGTCCGCAAAAGATATAGCAACCATGCTGGACGCCGATGTAAGTGAGGTAGAGGCGGCCATTTTACAATATAAAAAAGAGGGTATTATACTGGGAAAGCGCACTGTTATCAACTGGCAAAAGACCGACCGAGAATATGTGACTGCCATGATAGAACTCAAGGTAAGCCCCCAGTTCGGCAAGGGCTTCGATGAGATCGCCGAGAGATGCTACCAGTATGAGCAGGTGAAAAATGTATTCCTGATGTCAGGAGGCTATGATCTGGCCCTTACGGTTGAGGGAAGGACCCTTACAGATGTGGCTCTTTTTGTGGCGGAGAAGCTGGCGCCCATGGATCAGGTGCTCAGCACGGCTACGCACTTTGTCTTAAAGAAATATAAGGAAGACGGGATCATGCTGGAAGGTCAGCACAAGGATGAAAGACGGGTGATGATGTTTTGAGTAAGTATGTCCCGTCTGAAAAGATCAATTCAAAGGTGGCAGCAATTTCGCCCTCGGGCATCAGAAAGCTTTTCGATATCTCTCAGTCCATGGAGGATGTGATCTCTCTGGGAATCGGTGAGCCGGACTTCGATACCCCCTGGCATGTGCGAAATATTGCCATAAGATCCCTGGAAAAGGGAAGAACCCAGTACACTGCCAATGCGGGCATGATCGAGCTAAAAAGGGAGATTTCGGCCTATTTGGACAGGAGATTCCGTCTGCAATACGATCCCAGGGATCAGATTATCGTAACTGTAGGCGGCAGTGAGGCCATTGATCTTGCCATGCGTACTGTGATCTGCCCCGGCGATGAGGTTCTGGTCCCTTCGCCGAGCTTTGTGTGCTATGGACCCATTGCCACACTGGCAGGCGGCGTTCCGGTGCCGATCTATACAAGTGCGGAGGATAACTTTAAGCTTACTGCCGCGCTTTTGAAGCAGCATATCACGCCCCGGACCAAGCTGCTGGTATTGCCTTTCCCAAACAATCCTACCGGTGCGATCATGGACAGGCAGGATCTGGAGGAGATTGCAGAGGTCCTGCGGGATACCGACATTACCGTGCTTTCCGATGAGATTTATGCGGAGCTTACTTACTGTGAAGGCCGCCATGTTTCTATTGCCGAAATCGAGGGCATGAAGGACAGGACCATTCTGGTCAGCGGTTTTTCCAAGGCCTATGCCATGACTGGCTGGAGGCTTGGCTATGTGTGTGCCCACAGGGATTTTACCAAGGTGATGCTGAAGGTTCACCAGTATGCGCTCATGTGTGCTCCCACCACCAGCCAGTTTGCCGCCATAGAGGCTATGAGAAACGGTGATGAGGATATTGAAATGATGCGCAGAGAGTACAATTACCGGCGCAGACTGATCGTGGACGGCTTTAATGAAATCGGCCTTTCCTGCTTTGAGCCGGAGGGGGCTTTCTACTGCTTCCCCTGTATTCGGTCCACGGGAATGTCCTCTGAGGATTTCTGCCGTGAGCTGCTTCTGAAAGAGCATGTAGCTCTGGTGCCCGGTGATGCTTTCGGTGCCAGCGGCGAGGGCTTTGTGCGGGCGTCCTATGCCTATTCCTTAGAACATATAAAGACGGCGCTGGACCGTATCCGGCATTTTCTTGAGACATAAAGGGGTTTTGTAACATGCACACGGTCAGAGTGATTCCCTGTCTGGATGTGAAAGACGGACGGGTGGTTAAAGGAGTCAATTTTGTCAATTTAATTGATGCCGGAGATCCGGTGGAGGCTGCGGCGGCCTATGATCGGGCCGGCGCTGACGAACTGGTATTTTTGGATATTACTGCTTCCTCTGATGCCCGGGACACCTGTCTGGATATGGTACGCCGGGTGGCAGAGCGCGTATTTATTCCCTTTACTGTGGGAGGCGGTATCCGGACGGCTGAGGATGTGCGCAGTACCCTGCTGGCAGGCGCGGACAAGGTGGGAATCAATTCCGCAGCGATTCGGAATCCGCATATAATCAAAGAGTGTGCAGAACGTTTCGGAAGTCAGTGTGTGGTCGTGGCTATTGATGCAAAACGCAGGCAGGACGGATCGGGTTTTGATACGTATTTAAACGGTGGCCGTGTCAACACGGGGATTGACGCTGTGGGATGGGCTGTGCAGGCCGCGGAGCTTGGAGCAGGGGAGATCCTGCTTACCAGCATGGACTGCGATGGCACCAAAGACGGCTACGATATAGAGCTTACCCGCCGTGTGGCGGACAATGTGGGGATTCCCGTGATTGCCTCCGGAGGCGCAGGTAAAATGCACCATTTTTATGATGCTGTCACGGAAGGCGGCGCCGACGCGGTACTGGCGGCTTCGCTGTTTCATTTTAAAGAGCTTGAAATTTGTGCGCTGAAGCAATACCTCAGCGAAAAAGGTGTGTCGGTACGGTTATGATTTCATGACGGTACTGACACACCTTTTCTCTGTTTTTATTATCATTATCTGTACTTGGCCGCGATCTTTCTCACTGTTTCGTTGAGTTCCGGCAGCATTGCTTCCATTTCTTCTACCAGACGGAATTGCGTGTGTGTACGGTCCAGATTCTGACCAGGTCTGTTGGTGTGGAAATAGACATCCCCGTCCAGGTAGTCGGTGAGAAAACGCATTCCGCATTCCAGTGTCATAATGATTGCGGAATTGGCCAGATTATCCAGTTCTGCCTGTGTGAAGGTCCCTGCCACTTCGCTTAAGAAGCCTTCGCAGAACGCTTCGAAAAGCTCCGGTACAAAGTGTACCTTGCTAAGGTCCGGTTCGTCCTCGGCTCCGGAGTTGGTGCCGAATCGGATGCTGTCGCCGAAATCGTAAAGTGCGGACCCCGGCATAATCGTATCCAGATCAATTACGCAGACTGCTTCATCTGTTTTTTCATCCATGAGCACATTGTTCAGCTTCGTGTCATTGTGTGTGACTCTTAAGGGGATGGATCCGTCTGCCAGACCGTCGGTTATGATATTGCAATAGGGTCTGTGGGCCTTGGCAAACTCGATTTCTGTCTGAACGGAAGCAGCTCTTCCGGCAGTATCCTTTTCAATTGCCTTCATCAGATTATTATATCTGTTTACGGTGTCGTGAAACAGGGGAATCGTTTCGTGCAATTCGTTGGAGGGATAGTCTGCCAGCAGATTCTGGAAGTGCCCGAAGGCTTTCCCTGCATTCTGAAACTGTATGGGACGTTCAATGCGGTTGTGGGCAATCACATGTTCCACATATAAGTATGTGCGCCAGAAATCCCCGTCCTGATCCACATAACCGTACTGTCCGTCTTTAGTCGGAATAAACTTTAAAGTGCCTCTGTTAGGGTCCCCTCCTGCAGCTTCTATTTTCTTTCGGATATGCTCTGTTACACCGAAAATATTCGACATTAACGCCACGGGATCCTTGAAAACATTGGTGTTTACACGCTGGAGGGCGTAGTGAATCGTTTGGCCGTCCTCAAGACAGTATTCTAAAATATATGTATTATTGATTAATCCTTCCGTGTTCACCACGAAATTCACATATTTTCCTTCATAACGAAACTGACTGATAATCGATGCATCAGGCTTAATCATCTTCTATTTCTCCATTTCTTATTTGATCTTTTACAATAGCTCAAAATACATTGCGCAAATTATCTTACATTTGGCTTATTTTTCATCATTTGTATAAAATCAGTCAACAAAAATTGAAATAGTTTACCATACCGGGTTTTGCACCGGAAGGTTTCTTTACATTTTTAACTGCAGTATAGTCGACCTCTGCTGCGGTAGTGTTGCGCTGGCTGCTGAACCAGGCTGCAATGCCGGCGGCTTCCGCGATCGTACTGTCCGGAATCTTGCCTCCGGGTACACTGGCGGCTCTGATGATCACATGGGAGCCCGGGGCATTCTTTACATGCAGCCAGATATCGCTGCCCGAAGCCGTCTTGCAGGTGAGCAGGTCATTCTGACGGTTGTTCTTACCGACCCATATTTCAAACCCGTCGGCAGATACGAATTTCAGGGGCTTTGTCCCCGGTGTTTCCTTCTGCTTTTTGCTGCTTTTGTCCTTTTTGTGTCCTGTGCCGTCGAATTTAATATAGCCCTGTTCCTTTAGCTCCTGGCGTACCTCTGCAATTTCTGCCGGGAGTGTACAGGTGTCCAGCATCTGGCGGACATTTTCCAGATAAGTGATTTCGGCCCTTGTGCTTTCGCTGTGGGAGTGTGCCTGCTCGTAGGAGCTCTTCGCTTTGCGGTACTGTTTAAAATACCGCTGTCCCTGTACTGCCGGTAAAATGTCCTTGTTCAGCGCAATGGTCATAGGGGCGGGAGGATCGCTGTAATAGTTGTCTAAGGTCACGGCCTCCATACCGGGTTTTATCTGATAGAGATTGGCGGTAAGAAGCTCGCCTTTTATTCTGTAGTCGTCATAGTCAGCGCATTTTTGCATGGTTTCCTCCTGCTCGGCCAGCTTTCTGCGGCATCTGTCCAGGGCAACGGAAATGTTCTTTGCCACATTGGACTTTTTCTGCAGCAGTCTGTCTGTATAGTCCACGGTGCCGTAGAATTCATCCAGCATCAGGTTTACCGTATTATATGACTTGGTGAGCTCGCCGGTGACAACAGAAATACAGTGGATGTCCTTTGGAACAGGGGGGAGATATTCGTTTGCCCCTTCTGCCATGAGCATGACGGGCTTGAAACGATGCGCTGCGATATCATCGCATACCTCCAATACGGTTTTCTTCAGCACTTCGATGTCCTGCAGGGAAAGTGCGGATATTTTAACGGTATCCTCTACCTCTGCTGCCCGGCAGATGCTGCGGCATAAAAGGGGACTGAACCCGCTGATATGGTCCAGAAGGTACTTATCGGTGCGCTTCTCACTGCCGGCAAGAGCGGAAGCGGAGAAAAGTTCGGATACGGATGCTCTGTCAGAGGGCATCCGTTTTACCTGAGGGGGAGGAGCGATATACGGTCTGGCAGGCATGAGCTCCCGAAAGCTGTTCACAGAACTGTCAATATGCTTTATGGAATCCAGGATGGTGCCCGACTGATTCAGCAGCACCATGTTGCTGTGCTTGCCAATAATCTCGATAATCAGACTGTAAATGCAATAGTCTCCCA
>CBCSVZ010000010.1:0-12217 GCA_965143695.1 uncultured Oscillospiraceae bacterium | reverse complement strand
GAAACAGCCGCACTTTTTTTATGATGTTACTGCATACCCATAAGGAGGATATCATGGCAGGAATCTTGAAGCTTAAGAAATCAAATTGTAAGAATTGTTATAAATGTATCAGGCACTGTCCGGTCAAGTCGATCCGGTTCAGTGACAATCAGGCACATATTGTCGAGGATGAGTGCATCCTCTGCGGCCAGTGCTTTGTTGTCTGTCCTCAGAATGCCAAAGAGATCAGGAGTGATACGGACAGGGCCAAGGAACTGATCAAAAACAATCCGGGTAAGGTGTACGCAAGTATTGCTCCCTCCTTTGTGGCCAACTACCAGGGCGCGGATATTGAATCCATGCGCAGTGCCCTGATTCAGCTGGGCTTTGCGGATGCAGACGAAACTGCTCTGGGCGCTACAGTGGTCAAGAAGAAGTACGAGGAAATGGTCCGGGTACAGGAAAAGGATATTATTATTTCCACCTGCTGTCACTCCGTGAACCTGCTTGTACAGAAGCATTTTCCCGAGGCACTGCCGTATATGGCACAGGTAGTATCTCCCATGCAGGCCCATTGCGGACGGATCAAGAAGGAACATCCGGACGCGAAGACGGTGTTCATAGGGCCCTGTATTTCCAAAAAATCAGAGGCAGAAGCCTATCCGGAAGCGGTGGACTGTGTGCTTACCTTTGAAGAGCTTTCCAGATGGATGCAGGAAGCGCATATTTCACCGGAGAAAAAGACCGAAGCTCCGACGGAGGATACCGGACGTGCCCGTCTCTTTCCTACAGCAGGCGGAATTTTGCGTTCCATGGACAGGCCCAGGAGCGAATACCGGTATATTGCTGTTGACGGCACCGATAACTGTATCCGGGTGCTGGAGGATGTGATCGGCGGCAATTTCAAGGGAAAATGCTTTATTGAAATGTCTGCATGCCGGGGAAGCTGTATCGGCGGCCCGGTCATGGACAGCAAAAACCGCGCGACCCTTATGGACTTTATGGTCGTAGATGAATACGCGGGCAGGAAGGATTTTACCGTGCCCGAATATCCGGACGAGGATCTGCACAAGAATATCGGTTTCATAGGGCTGCACCGGCAGATGCCCGGAAGCGCTGCCATTGACGAGATTCTGCATAAAATGGGGAAGCGTACGCCGGAAGATGAGCTCAACTGCGGAAGCTGCGGCTACGATACCTGCCGGGAGAAGGCCATCGCCGTATTTCAGGGAAAAGCAGATCTGTCCATGTGTCTGCCCTTCCTGAAGGAGAAGGCCGAATCCTTCTCGGACAACATTATCAAAAACACACCGAACGGTATTATTGTGCTTAACGAATCTCTGGAGGTGCAGCAGATCAACAGTGCCGCCAGACAGATCATGAACATCAGAAACGCCTCCGATGTGCTGGGTGACCAGGTAGTCAGGGTCATGGATCCGCAGATTTTTCTGGAGGTTCTGCAGAGCGGTATCAATATACACGATAAAAAGATCTACCTGGCAGAGTACAGGCGTTTTGTAGAAATGACGGTCATCTATGACAAGAGCTACCGTATCCTGATGGGCATCATGCGGGATGTGACCGATGAGGAGGACCAGAGGGCGCAGAAGGAGGCTATCAGCCGGAATACCATTGAAATTACCGACAAAGTGATCGAAAAGCAGATGAGAGTCGTGCAGGAAATCGCTTCGCTGCTGGGTGAGACTACAGCCGAGACGAAAATTGCTCTTACCAAGCTTAAGGAGTCTTTAAAGGATGAATGATTTATGTGCCGATATCGGCTACAAGAGCTTAATTAAATACGGGGAGCAGCTGTGCGGCGACATGCTGGAGATCCTCTCGCCCAATGAGAACAGCACTGTGGTAGTGCTGGCTGACGGGCTGGGAAGCGGTGTCAAGGCCAATATTCTGGCCACTTTAACATCCAAGATTATTTCCACCATGATGGCGAACTCCATGAGTGTAGAGGAGTGCGTAGCCACGGTAGCGGACACCCTGCCGGTGTGCAAGGTCAGAGGCGTCGCCTATTCCACCTTTACGATTTTACGCATTGAGGACAATAAAGAGGCGGAGATCATTCAGTATGATAATCCCCGGACCATATTACTCCGGGACGGGAAAGAGCTGGATTACCCCTATACCACTACGGTTATCGGGGGGAAGAACATCACAAAGGCGCATTTTACCGTACAGGACGGAGATGTCTTTGTCCTTATGAGCGACGGAGTCATCCATGCGGGAGTTGAGAGAACCCTGAACTACGGCTGGCAGCGGGAGAATGTGGTACAGTTCATGGAGGAGGTATACCGGCCCGACATGACGGCCAACGGGCTGAATATGCTGCTGATCGACGAGTGTAACCGCCTTTATGACAGCAAACCGGGAGACGATACAACCGTGTGTACCGTTAAGATCCGAAAGCGAAATCCCATTAATTTGCTGTTCGGGCCTCCGGAGAATCCCGCTGATGTGGGTAAAATGATGTCTCTGTTCTTCTCCAAAGAGGGCGCTCATATTGTATGCGGCGGAACAACTTCCCAGCTGGCCGCGGACTTCCTGGGGAAGACGGTGGAGGTGGATCTGTCCTATATGGATTCGGAAATACCGCCCATTGCCAGAATTGAGGGCGTGGATCTGGTGACAGAAGGAGTGGTCACTATGAGCAAGGTGCTGGAATATGCCAAGTCCTGTCTGGACACCAGTGATATTGATCCCTGCCCCGAGTGGACATATTCTGAGAGCGGTGCTTCTAAGATAGCCATACTGCTTTTTGAGGAGGCTACGGATATTAACTTTTATGTGGGACGCGCCATTAATCCGGCCCATCAGAATCCGAAGCTGCCTATTAATTTCAGCATTAAAATGAGAATTGTAGAGGAGCTTTCACAGGCCTTGACAGCCATGGGAAAACGAATCAAGGTAAGCTATTTCTAAGGAAAGGGTATATAGAAAGATGAGAAAATTCGATACGAAGGTACAGCATTTAAAATACAAGGTTCTGCGGGAGGTTGCCCGTCATGCGTTTGACGACAGGCTTCTGGAGTGTTACAGCGAGATTCCCAAGACGATCGTACCGGGAAAGACGCCTACCATGCGCTGCTGCGTCTATAAGGAGCGCGCCATTGTAGCCGAGCGTATTAAAATGGCGATGGGAGGAAACAAGGAGAATCCCAATGTTATTGAAGTTATCGATATTGCCTGCGATGAATGCCCTGTCGGCGGATATACCGTAATGGAGGCCTGCAGATGCTGTATCTCGCACCGCTGTGAGGATGTGTGCAAGAGAAATGCCATTACATTTGACCGGCACCAGAAGGCCATTATTGATAAGGAGAAGTGTGTGGAATGCGGCGCCTGTGCCAAGGTATGCCCCTATAACGCCATTATGAATTTTAAGCGTCCCTGTCAGCAGGCCTGTAAGGTGAAGGCAATCTCCATGACGGAGAACAAGGCGGCCTGTATTGACGATTCCAAGTGTATTGAGTGCGGCGCCTGCGTATACCAGTGTCCTTTCGGCGCGATAACGGATAAGTCCTATATTCTGGAGGTCATTGATTTCTTAAAGCAGAGCCGGGGCGGAGAGGCCTTTAAGGTATATGCGGTGGTAGCGCCTTCTATTTCCAGCCAGTTTACTTATGCCAAGCTGGGACAGGTCATCAGCGCCATTAAGAAGCTGGGCTTCTACAGTGTCGTGGAAGCGGCTCTGGGGGCGGATATGGTCTCCTATGCGGAAGCCGCCGAGTTAGCGGAGAAGGGCTTCCTGACCAGCTCCTGCTGTCCTGCTTTTGTAAAATACATACAGCAGCAGTTCCCGTCCATGACAGAGCACATTTCTCACAACCTGTCTCCCATGGCTACCATTGCAAAGTATATCAAGGAAACAGACCCTACCTGTAAGATCGTATTTATCGGACCCTGCACCGCCAAAAAGGCTGAAGTAAGAAAGCCTGAGGTATTAGAATATGTTGACAGCGCCATTACTTTTGAAGAGCTCCAGGCATTAATTGACAGCCGTGATATGGATATCCAGTCACTTCCTGAGGAGCTTTTGGATAATGCTTCCTATTTCGGGAGAATATTTGCCCGCAGCGGAGGCCTTGCAGACGCAGTGGCCCAGGGGCTGAAGGAGAGAGGCATCGATGAGGAGCGGTTCAAGCTGAAGGCTGTTTCCTGTGACGGCATTGAAGCTTGCCGTATGGCGCTTCTGAAGGCCTCTAAAGGCATAGGGGATACCAACTTTATTGAGGGTATGGCCTGTGTAGGAGGGTGCATCGGCGGTGCAGGCTGTCTTACACACGGTGAGAAAAACAAAGCCGAGGTGGATAAGTACGGACGGGAAGCTACGGAGCAGACCATTGAGGACGCGATCCGCCATGTGACCCTTTAAAGCCCTCAGCTGCCTTGCGGAGATTCTTTTTGCGGAGCATTCTCCGCAACGAGTTTTTGTATGCGCGCACTGATCTCATCAAAGCATTTTACTGTTTCCTCCTCTGAGGCACAGTTGAAGATCACCACGGTGTCAGCTGTTTTGAGCATAATCAGTTTGTTTACATTTCTGTATATAAACAGGTGATAAAGACCGTAAACCGGGGAAGAATACCGGCCTGTACAGATTCTGCGGGTGGTGAGACCGAAACTGCAGGTCCCCAGGTCCATACGGCTGTGAAGCTCAAAGGTCTGTATATCACTGTATCGAACCGTTACATCCTCACTCAGGGTACCGCTTACCGTAATACTGTCTTTTCCTACGGACGCGGATACGGAGCCGAGAAGCAGATACAGAGCCGCGCCTGTGAGCGCTAACAGTATAATGATTCCTCTTACAACGGTCTGACGGTTGTTCTTCATATCAGCCTACCACATCTTTCTGTATAATGTCTTTGTATTATACTACAAAAACGGCCTGTGGCACAAGGCTAAAGGGGCACATATAATAAATGTGAAGAATATTTTACCCAGGGAGAAATGAGAGCATGTGTGCCATAGCGGGAGAAGTAAATGTCCGGGACGGGGTCGGTTTCGCCCCTTACCATGTTGATATGATCGAGACAATGAAGCAGAGAGGGCCTGATGATGACGGTATGTACTGTGACCATTGTGCGGTGCTGCTCCACGCAAGGCTTGCGGTCATTGACCCGCAAAACGGCAGACAGCCTATGAGTGAAGCCACCGGGGATAACTATTACACGATTGTATACAACGGTGAGCTTTATAACACGGCGGAGGTCCGCACCCGGCTGGAGGCAGAGGGGGAGCGCTTTCGCACCCACAGCGATACGGAAGTGGTACTGAAGGCATATATCCGCCACGGACAGTCCTGTGTGGAGGAGCTGAACGGAATTTTTGCTTTCGCGATCTGGGATGAGGAAAATAAATCCCTTTTTATTGCCAGGGACAGACTTGGGGTGAAGCCGTTCTTCTATGCGGAGCGCAAAGGGAGCTTTATCTTTGCTTCCGAGCTGAAGGGCCTGTTGGCGCATCCGGAGGTAGAGGCGGTAATCGGGCAGCAGGGACTGTCTGAAATTCTCTTTGTGGGCCCCGGGAGGACTCCCGGCTGCGGTGTTTTCGAGGAGGTATATGAGCTGCGCCCGGGCTATTGCGGATATTTTACCCAAAGAGGCCTCCGGCTGAGACAATACTGGAGATATGAGGATAAGCCGCACACAGACAGCCTTCAGGAGACCATTGCCAGGGTAAAATATCTGGTTTGCGATTCCATTAAGAGGCAGATGGTAAGCGATGTGCCCATCGGCACCTTTTTGTCCGGGGGGCTGGATTCCGGTATTATTTCTGCTGTAGTGGGAGAACAGATGGCGCTGCACGGACAGCAGCTGAAGACCTTTACCGTAACCTATCGGGACAATGATAAATATTTTACCAGCAGCAAATTCCAGCCCAACAGCGATGACGATTTTACAGGAGTCATGGTGCGGTATCTGAATTCCGATCACACCACTTTTGTCATAGACACGCCCCAGCTGGTGCAGGCGCTGTACAGGGCAGTGGACGCCAGAGATCTGCCGGGCATGGCTGATGTGGATTCCTCTCTGCTGCTGTTTTGTAAAGAGATCAAGGAGCATGTGACCGTGGCCCTGTCCGGAGAGTGTGCCGATGAGATTTTCGGCGGCTACCCCTGGTACCGGGATGAGAAAATACGGGCGGCCTACGGTTTTCCCTGGGCGCAGAGCACGGCGTACCGAGCCGGCTTCCTGAACAGGGAGTTACGGGATTATGTAGACGGCTTCTCCTATATAAACAGGCGGTATGAGGATTCTCTGGCGGAGGTGTCCATGCAGCATGAGCTGGATCCTCTGGAGGCCCGTATGCGGCAGATGGTCCACCTGAATACCTATTGGTTCATGCAGACACTGCTGGACAGAAAAGACCGGATGAGTATGTATAACGGTCTTGAAGTGCGCGTTCCCTTCTGCGACTACAGAATTGCGGAATACCTTTACAGTGTGCCCTGGTCCATGAAAAATCTGGGCGGACGGGAGAAAGGACTGCTCCGGGCTGCAATGCAGGGAGTCCTGCCCTCTGAAATTCTGTGGAGGAAGAAGAGCCCCTATCCGAAGACCCATCATCCGGGCTATAAAAAGCTTCTGGAGCATGTTATCTGTGATTTGCTTTCTGACCCGGATACGCCGCTGTTTCACATTATGGACAGGGGCGCGGTGGCCTCCTTGCTGACCTGTGACAGAAGTGAGCCCTGGTACGGCCAGTTGATGACGACCCCACAGACAATGGCGTATATGATACAGATGAATTACTGGCTGGGAAAGTACAACGTCAGAGTAAAATGACTAAAAACTAAAAAGTAAAAAGTATATTAGAATTGTAATTTAAACATGGAAGCCTCTTGCCCGAAAAGTCATATTTATACTAAAATAGACAAGAAAACAGTTAAAGAAGGTTCAGAGGCTTGCGTGAAGAATTGAAAATTATAACATTTAATATGCGCATCGATAATCCGATCGATGGGAAAAATGCTTTTTCCGGGAGAAAGAACGGCATCAATGCTTTCCTGAAGGAGCGTCAGCCGGATATCCTGTGCTGTCAGGAGCTTACTCCCTCTATGGCGGGGGAGATCATACCGCAGCTGCCGGGCTATTATCTGATCGGCAGCGGCAGGGAAGCGGACTTTGCCGGGGAACAGTGCAGCATTGCGTATAAGAGCGATCGGTTCAGACTGGTACGTGCAGAAACCTTCTGGCTGTCCGATACTCCCGGTAAGGAGGGGTCCCGGTATCCCTATCAGAGCCGGCATCCGAGGATCTGTACGGTTCTCTGGCTTGCTTTTACGGCAGGAAAATCCCGGGGAAAGCTGTTGCGTGTATACAATACCCACCTTGACCACGAGGAAGAGTATGCTCGAATCAAAGGGATTTCCCTGATCCTGCAGCATATGGAGGAACCCGGAAACAGACCTGAGCTTCCTACGCTACTGACCGGCGATTTCAATGCCCGGCCGGACAGTGAGCCGCTTCGGATCATAGAGCAGACAGTCAGACCCCGTCTTTGGGATGTCACAAAGGGAATTGACTGTACTTTTCACGGATACGGGAAGAAGCGGGATAAAATCGACTATATTTTTGCGGACAGGCATACTGCGGAGGGTGTGAGAAGCGTTGCGATATGCCGCGGAAAACAAGAAAACGAGGGTTTGTATCTTTCTGATCATTACCCGGTGGAGGCGCTGTTTGATGTTTAATTACAGTTCAAGAATCAGAAAGCTATTGGAGCTGGCGGGCCGCTGTCAGGTGCTGGGGGATGTCGGCACGGATCACGCGCTGGTACCGATCTATATGGTGGAAAACGGAATGTGTACCAGAGCGATCGCCTCCGATATCAATAAAGGTCCTTTGCGGAAGGCAAGTGACAATATCAGGCGGTCGGGTCTGCGGGATAAAATCGATTTGCGGCTGGGAGAGGGGCTTGTGCCTTACGATCCCGGAGAGTGCGATGTATATGTGATTGCCGGCATGGGCGGGCTCATGATAGCGGACATCCTGGGGAGCAGCCCTGAAGTTGCCCACAGTGCGGAGCGGCTCATTTTACAGCCCAATACCTGCAGGGCGGAGCTGAGAAAATTTCTCAATGAAAACGGATATGAAATTATAGATGAAAACTGCGCCGCGGAGAAGAAGCACATCTATGTCTTTTTGACCGCGAAATATACAGGCTGTGCGCCTAAAGCGCTTTCCGATGCTGATTTGGAAATGGGTACGGTCTTACAGAATAAGCCGGAGGGAGTTATCTATTTTCGTGCTTTGTACGAGAAAATGCACCGCAGGCTGGTGGGGCTGGAGCACTCCTATAATGTACCCGCGGAGGAAATCAAATCCGTTAAGGAGTTAATGCGTGTTTTGGAGGGGTATCTATGACAGTGCAGGACTATAGGAATCTGATAGAAAAGGCCGCGCCTCTGGCGCTGGCCTATGAATGGGATAATGTGGGACTGATGACGGGAGATCCGTCCCGGGAGGTTACAGGAGTCCTTTTGTGTGTGGATATGACCCTTGATGTTCTGAAAGAGGCGGAGGAGCAGGGGGCGAATCTGATCATAACCCATCACCCTGTTATTTTTGATCCTTTGTACAGTCTGGGGACGGATCGGGCCTCCAACAGGCGGATCGTACAGGCCATCCGGCAGGATGCGGCGGTGCTTTCCTATCATACCAATCTGGACCTGGCTCCGGCTCCTTACGGTGTGAATTATCATCTGGCCCGGGCTCTGGGACTGGAGCACATCCGGCAGGCACGGGACGGTTTTCACTATTACGGCGAGCTTCCCGAGCCCCTGACCGCTTCGGATTTTGCGGCTAAAATCAATTCTCTGCTGGACACAAGGACAGGAAGCCTATATAATAGAGGGTCGGAGGCTTTCGTCAGGCGTGTGGGCGTATCCTGCGGCGCTTATGATGAGGAGACGGAATGGCTTTCGGAGTACGGCTGTGACGCCCTGGTAACCGGCGAGGCCAAGCACTCGGGTATTGTAGATCTGTCCTTTGAGGATCTTACCGTATATCTGGCGGGACACTACGCCACAGAGCTGCCGGGAATACGGGCGTTGGCGGACATTTTACCGGGACGGGTATTTGTCTCCGGGGCGCCTGCCGGGGACGGAGCTCTTTCCAAATAAAAACCGATTGGGAGTTAAAATGAGACCCAGAACCAAAAAACATTTAGAGGAGCGTATTGCACGCTGCGAACAGATTCATATTACAGACCCCTGCAGCAGGAAGGGGCATTGGCGTATCAATGGAAGACCGCTGCACCTGGAAATCGGCTGCGGCAAGGGAGCCTTTGTCTGTCAAATGGCGGCCAGACATCCGGAAATTGACTTTGTGGCAGTAGAAGTGGTGCGCAATGTGATCGTTATGGCCATGGAGAAGGCCGTAGCAGCGGGACTTACCAATGTGCGGTTTATCTCCTGTGACGCCAGAATGCTGGAGGAGATTTTCGCGCCGGGAGAGGTAGACCGGGTCTATCTGAATTTCAGCGATCCCTGGCCCAAGACCCGGCAGCACAAGCGCAGATTAACGTATCCGACATTTTTGAAAATTTATGAAAACATTATGGGCGGCAGCGGTGAGATCCACCAGAAGACCGATAACCGGGATCTATTCGAGGCCTCTTTGGAATATTACAGAGAAGCCGGCTGGAGCCTGAGAAACGTATCCTTCGATCTGCACGGAGACGGAGCGCCGGTGGACAGCGCCGTTACGGAGTATGAAAGCCGCTTTATGGAGAAGGGACAGCCCATATACAGAGCGGAAGCCTTTAAGGCGTGATGCCCGGCTTCCGCTTTCTTCGTGTGTTTCCTTATTCTTCCCGACAGGAAATATCCTCCTGAATTGACCGGGTCTGCACATGATGTGTGACCACCGCTGCAGGGGACTCGTCTGCGATTTGGTTTCTCTGCACAATCAGCTCTCTGATATTGTTGGCATAGAGGATATTCTTGCCGCCGGTTATAAAGCGGTTGTCGGAGATCTCGATTTTACCGTGATAATATTTCCCCTCCGCTTCCTTCCTGCGGGGAGCCACACAGATGGCTTCGTTTCCCCAGATGCAGTAAGCGCAGTCATCGAAGGTATTGTTCCGGATCAGAACATCCTGTACACTGCCGGACTCAAACCAGTAGCTGCCGTCGCACTCAAAGAGAATGGCACAGCCGCTGCTGTTAAAATAGTTGTTCTCAATGACGGTCTTTCCCTTTGTAGCCAGCAGCATCCCTCTGGCCCGGTTGCTTCTGACGGTACAGCCGCTCATATGCAAGTCTGCCTGCCGGGTGAGGTTCTCAAACAGGTAATTGACAGGAACCTCCGTATCTTCTTCAAAATACAGCCTGCAGTAATCGTTGTTGATCAGCTCCGCCTTCTTTACGGTAACCTCCCGGCCCTCCGGAATTAACAGCTCCGCATCCATGGCGGTGAGCCTGTCCCCCGGAAAACAGATCTGTACCCCCTGCTGTTCCGGGTGTACCATTCTGACAGTGGCCCAGCCCTTTCCGGCGTCTGTGATTTTCAGATAGATCCCGTGAATATTCAGGGCGTCGTCCAGCTGATTCTCAAACAGACAGTCCTGAACCCGAATGGCGCCGGTACAGTTTACAAAGTGCGTAGCGTCGGCGTTTACAGACAGCCAGCTGTCGGCCTCCGGCGTTACCCGGATCCTTTCCAGTGTAACGGTGTCGCAGAGCTGGGCGATGATTCCCATTCCGAAGCAGCTGTGCAGGGTCACATCAGAAACGGTGATCTGTCTGCTGTTGCGCAGAAAGATACCGGCGCTCACTCTGGCACAGGCCATAAAGACCAGAATGCTTCCTACCGGCGGGTTGAAGCCGTGGAGGATCCGTACATCCGTGTCGCTCAGCCGTTGGGCGCTGAAGAAGCAGGGCCAGTAGTCTCCGCTGCCCCGGACCAGCTTTTTGCTGTCTTTTTCAAAGATATTATAATTATAGGCAAAATGCTCAATGCCTCTGTCATCTACGGCGCAGAAATTGCCGCCCCGGACATCCCACTTGTCCTTTTCCCGGATCCGGAGGTCGAAATATCCGTCTCCGCAGGCCAGGACCTCTCCCTGAGGGTAGCAGACATTTGTAACAATAACGGTAAAATTCCGCAGGGTGATATTCTCAGAGCCGCTGATCAGAAAGGGAAGCATCACGCCGTGAAAGATAAAGGTGCTGCCGCCTCCGTCCACGGTAAAATCCTGAAACTCCTTCAGGGGGAAGGCGCACCGCTTATTGCCGGCATTTCCGTGGTTGGAGATACAACAGTATTCCTCCGTGCCGTATTCCTCGTAGAAGTGGTATTCGCCTTTTTCAAAGACGATCCCCTTCCAATGTTCCTCCTTGCACTTCTGCAGGGCTTCCTGTACGCCCCAGGTGTCATTTTCCTGTGACCGGTATCGGTAAAATGTATTCATTCTGTGGAGTCCTTTCTTTACAGCATTGTCCTTCTCAATTCCTCTCCGCTGAAGGGCGAAAGATAGGCCGGGGCAATGTCGAATACGGTCTTGCAGCCGCAGATCCCTTCTTTGTTGAGACGGTAAGCGGCTCTGGCATAGGCCGCCAGTACCGAGCCGGTAAACTCCGGATTGGAATCCAGCTTCAGACTGTACTCAATAATATGACTGTTTTCGTCGTGCAGACCTGTTTTGCCTGTACGGATCACAAAGCCCCCGTGGGGAATACCGCTGTGCTCCCGGTCAAGCTCTTCCTGAGAAATAAAATGTACCGTGGTGTCATAGTCCGCAAAATAGTTGGGCATGGTCTTGATTTCTTCTTCAATTTTTTGCCGGTCGGCCCCTTCTTTCGCTACAACAAAGCACTCTCTGGTGTGCTTCTGTCTTGTGGTCAGTTCCGGATTGCTGCCGCTTCGTACGGCTTCCAGAGCACTCTCCACAGGGATGGTGTACTGGCGGGCGTCCAGAACTCCTTCTATACGTCTTATGGCGTCCGAATGTCCCTGGCTGACTCCCTTTCCCCAGAAGGTATAGTCCTTTCCCTTAGGTAAAATGGCTCCTGCGTACATTCTGTTCAGGGAGAACATTCCCGGATCCCAGCCTACGGAGATAATGCCGAGCTTGCCGGAGGCTTTGGCTTCTCTGTCAACATTGGCAAAATGCTCCGGTATTCTGGCGTGGGTGTCAAAGCTGTCCACGACGTTAAAATGTTTTGCGAATTCCGGCGTCTGCCGGGGCAGATCTGTGGCGCTGCCTCCGCACATGA